>JBFXGQ010000210.1:0-7592 GCA_050177915.1 Pseudodonghicola sp.
TCCTGCGTCCCGGCCGAGGTGCCGAAGGTCTGGCCCAGCCCGTAGCCGGTGGGCGAATGGCAGACCCGGGCGCAGGTGTCGGTGTTGTTGTTCAGAAACACCGCGCGCGCCAGTTTCTGCACCAGATAGGTTTCCTCGTTGGTGCAGCGGCTGGAGGTGATCACGCCGATCGAGCGGCGGCCGTATTGCTCCTGCAGCCCGCGCAGGCGGTTGGCGGCGAAGCTCAGCGCCTCGTCCCAGCCGACCTCGCGCCAGGGCTCGTCGATGCTGTTGCGGATCATCGGGCTGAGGATGCGGTCGCGGTGGCTGGCATAGCCATAGGCGAAGCGGCCCTTGACGCAGCTGTGGCCGCGGTTGGCCTTGCCGTGCTTCCACGGCACCATGCGCACCAGCCGGTCGCCCTGCATCTCGGCCTTGAAGGAGCAGCCGACGCCGCAATAGGCGCAGGTGGTGATGACCGAGCGGTCGGGCGTGCCCAGTTCGATCACCGATTTCTCCTGCAGCGTCGCGGTCGGGCAGGCCTGCACACAGGCGCCGCAGCTGACGCAGTCCGACGACAGGAAATCGTCGCCCGCAGCGCCCGGCGAGACGCGACTGTCAAACCCGCGCCCGGCGATGGTCAGGGCGAAGGTGCCCTGAACCTCCTCGCAGGCGCGGACGCAGCGGTTGCAGACGATGCATTTGGCCGGGTCGTAGGTGAAATAAGGGTTGCTGTCGTCCTTGGGCAGCCATTCCGGGTTGGCGGCGCCGGAGGTGTCGCGGGGGGCGAAATGGTTGGCGAGCGGGGCGTTTTCCGGCGCCTCGTAGCGCACATCTCGCAGGCCGACGGCGCCGGCCATGTCCTGCAGCTCGCAATCGCCATTGGCGGCGCAGGTCAGGCAATCCAGCGGGTGGTCGGAGATATAGAGCTCCATCACCCCCTTGCGGATCTTGCGGACCTTCTCCGACTGGGTGTGCACCACCATGCCCGGGTGCACCGGCGTGGTGCAGGAGGCCGGCGTGCCGCGCCGCCCCTCGATCTCGACCACGCAGAGCCGGCAGGAGCCGAAGGCGTCAAGGCTGTCGGTGGCGCAGAGCTTGGGGATCTGGGTGCCGATCTCAGCCGCCGCGCGCATCACGCTGGTGCCCTCGGGCACCGTCACTTCAACCCCGTCGATGGTCAGGGTGACCGGCTTGCCGTGCCTGGCCGGCGTGCCCATGTCGCGGTCGTCCCAGGGGATGATGAAGTCTTTCATGGCGTGACCTCCCGTGCGGAGCAGGGCTGTTGGGTGAGAGAGGGAAACGGCGGTCGTGCAACAGTCGAGCCAAGTCGCCCGGCGGCACGCCGGGCAGCGCCCGACCCTCCCCCCGGGAGGGCGCATTGTCCACGTCCCGCGCCGAGCCGATGTAGCAAAGAACGACGCGGCCTCGCCCCGTTCCGCTGTTGCGGGCGCCCACCCAGGGTCGGGCGCTGCCCGGCTGCGTGGAGAATTGTCTCAGGCGCCCTCATTCCGCCGCCTCCTTCACCGTGGCGAAATCCTCAGGGAACCGCTCCAGCGCCGACATCACCGGGTAGGGGGTGAAGCCCCCCAGCGCGCAGAGCGAGCCCTCCTTCATCGTCTCGCAAAGATCGGTCAGCAGCGGCACCGCGCCGGGATCGCCCCGGGCGATACGGTCGAGGGTCTCGACCCCCCGCACCGCGCCGATCCGGCAGGGCGTGCACTTGCCGCAGCTTTCGACGGCGCAGAATTCCATGGCGAACCGCGCCATCCGCAGCATATCGGCGCTGTCGTCGAAGATCACCAGACCGGCATGGCCGATCAGCCCGCCCTGACCGTCGAATTCCTCGTAACCGAACGGTGTGTCGAACTGGCCGGGCGCGAAATAGGCGCCCAGCGGTCCGCCGATCTGCACCGCCTTGACCGGCCGGCCGCTGGCGGTGCCGCCGGCCACATCGTTGACCAGCACGCCCAGCGGCATGCCGAAGGCGGTCTCGTAAAGCCCGCCATATCGCACATTGCCGGCGATCTGCACCGGGATGGTGCCGCGCGACCGGCCCAGCCCGAAATCGGCGTAGAATTGCGCGCCCTTCTCGAAGATCACCGGCACGGTGGCCAGCGAAATGACGTTGTTCACCACCGTGGGCTGGCCCAGGAACCCCTCCAGCGCCGGCAGCGGCGGCTTGGCGCGCACCACGCCGCGCTTGCCCTCCAGCGAGTTCAGCAGCGCGGTCTCCTCGCCGCAGACATAGGCGCCGGCGCCCACCCGCACCTCCATGTCGAAGGCGCGGCCCGAGCCCAGCACCGAGGCGCCCAGCACTCCCTCGGCCCGGGCGATGTCGATGGCCTGGCGCAGCACCGCGATGGCGACGGGGTATTCCGATCGCAGATAGACATAGCCGCGGGTCGCCCCGGTGCCGAGGCCGGCGATCGTCATCCCCTCGATCAGGCAGAACGGGTCGCCCTCGATGATCATGCGGTCGGCGAAGGTGCCGCTGTCGCCCTCGTCGGCGTTGCAGACGATATATTTCTGCGCCGCATGCGCCATCCGCACGGTGTCCCACTTGATGCCGGTGGGAAAGCCTGCACCGCCGCGGCCGCGCAGGCCCGAGGCCTTGACCTCGTCGACGATTGCCTCAGCGCTCATCTCCAGCGCGCGGCGCAGGCCGGCAAGCCCGCCATGCGCCCGATACGCGGCCAGGCTCAGCGGATCGGTCAGCCCGCAGCGGGCGAAGGTCAGTCGGGTCTGGCCGGCGAAGAACGGGATGTCCTCGACCCGGCCCAGCGTCTCCAGCCCGCCGTCCAGCAGGGCGGGCACATCGGCCGGGCGCAGCGGGCCATAGGCCAGCCGTTCCCCGTCGCGTTCGACCTCGACCAGCGGTTCCAGCCAGATCATGCCGCGGCTGCCGTTGCGGATCAGCTCGACCTCGAGCCCGCGGGCGTCGGCCTCGGCGCCGATCGCCGCGGCGATCTCATCGGCGCCGAGCGCCCTGGCGGCGCTGTCGAGGGGGACATAGATCCTCATGCGCCCAGCTCCGTCACGATGGCGTCGATCCGGTCCGCATCGACCCGGCCCAGCAGCCGGTCGTCGACCATCGCCGCCGGCCCGCAGGCGCAGAGGCCCAGACAATAGACCGGCTCGATGGTCACCGCGCCGTCGGGCGTGGTGCCGTGCCAGTCCAGACCCAGCCGGGCCAGCGCGTGATCGGCCAGCGCATTGGCGCCCATCGCCTGACAGGCCTCGGCCCGGCAGATCTTGACCACATGGCGGCCGGCGGGGAGATCACGGAAGTCGTGGTAGAAGGAGACCACCCCGTGCACCTCGGCACGGGAGATGTTCAGCGCCTCGGCGATCAGCGGCACCGCCATCTGCGGGATATGGCCATAGCCTTCCTGAATCGCATGGAGGATCGGCAACAGCGGTCCTTCAAGATGAAGCTGACCGGCAATGAGGGACGTGAGGTCCTCGGCTTCTGGCTGCGGGAAATCCCGTGGCATGGCTGTGCTCTCCCAATCTTCTGGGAAGAGCAGTGGGCGCTGAGGTCACATGAATCAATATCGAAGTTTCGTTAAGCGATAGAGGTTGTCTATCGTTTCTCGGGCCGCCGCAGCCCCTCGGCCACCTTCAGCAGCGCCTGCAGCACCGGCGTGCGCGGCTCCTGATGCAGCGCGATCAGCCCGACCGAGGGGCGCATGCCGCTGCGTTCGATGGGCACCAGCGACAGGTCGTGGCCCACCGCGAGGAACCGCGCGATATCCTCCGGCAGGATGGTGACGAAGGGGCCGTGCAGCACGTTGGTGACCAGCGCGATGGTGGAATTCGACTCCACCAGCACCTGCGGCGCCACCCCGGCCTCCATGAAATTGCGGTTGATGATGCGGCGGTTCTGCATGTCGGGGGTCAGCAGGCACAGCCTGAGCCCGGTCATCTCGCGCCAATGCAGCATGTCGCGCTGCGCCAGCGGGTGATGGCGCGGGCAGACCAGCGCGTAATGCTCCTGATAGAGCTCCTGCGCGGTCATCCGGCCCAGCGGTTCGTTGTCGAGATAGGTGATGCCGGCGTCGACGTCGAGGTTGTCGAGCAGCTCCAGGATCTCGATCGACGAGCGTGACAGCAGGGTGAAGCTGACGTTCGGGTGGCGTTCGGCGAAACTGGCGGTCAGCCGCGCCGCCCAGGTCAGCGCGGTGGGGATGACGGCAAGGCGCAGGTGGCCCGAGAGGCCGGCATGCGAGGCGCGCATCTCCTCGCGCAGCCGGCGGCTGTCGCCGACGATGCGGCGGGCCCAGTCCAGCGCGCGCTGCCCCTCGGGCGTCAGCCCGCCATAGCGCGAACCGCGCTGCACCAGCTTGACGCCCAGCTGTTCCTCAAGCTTGCGGATGCCGGCCGACAGCGTCGGCTGGGTGATGCCGAGGCTGACGGCGGCGCGGCCGAAATGCTTTTCCTTGGCCAGCGCCAGCAGCATTTCCAGCTTGTCGATCATTGCAGGTGCCTATCGGGAGTGTTCTGTCCGATAGGCATCTAAGATGATCCGGCCGGCGCCGTCCAGTCGCGCCAGCGGCGCGGGCTCAGCTGCGCCAGCCCAGCAGGCGCCGTTCGACCAGCCCGATGGCAAAGCTGACCACCACGCCCAGCAGCGACAGGATCACCACCCCGGCGAACAGCCGCTCCAGATCGTAGAGCGCACCGGCCTCGAGGATATAGGCGCCGATGCCGTATTCGGCGCCCAGCATTTCGGCGGCGACCAGCAGGATGATGGCGATCGCCAGGCTGATCCGCAGCCCCGACAGAATGCCGGGCATCGCGCCGGGCAGCACGATCTTGCGCACGATCGAGAACCACGACAGTCCGAAGCTCTGGCCCATGCGGATCAGCGAGCGGTCGACATTGTCGACGGCGCCATAGGTGGCCACCACCGTGGGGGTGAAGGTGCCGAAGGCGATCAGGGCGTATTTCGACCCCTCGTCGATGCCGAACCAGATCACGAACAGCGGCAGCAGCGCGATCTTGGGGATCGGGAAGATCGCCGCCACCAGCGGCACCAGCCCGGCGCGGATATAGGAGAAGAGGCCGATCAGCACGCCGGCGACGATCCCCAGCGTGGCGCCCAGCGTGGCGCCGACCGCCAGACGGGTCAGCGAGGGCACCAGATGCTGGACCAGCTGGCCGCTCTGGTAAAGCTGGACCAGCGTCTTCAGCACGTCGGAGGGGCGCGGCAGGGTGAGGGCGGAGATCCAGCCGGATCGGGTGCCCCATTCGGTCAGCGCGATCAGCACCGCGAAGACGGCGATGCCGACCCAGCGCGGGCTGCGGGGGGCGAAGCCGCCGCCGCGGAAACGGACTTCGCTGGCGCTTTGCGGCGGGGTCTGGGCGGCGATGTCAGACATTGATCAGCTCCTCATCCGCGGCGCGGGCCTCTTCCCGCATCAGTTCCCAGAGATGGCGCTGGGTCGCCTCCAGATCCGGATCGGCATAGCCGCGCTCGGCCAGCGGCTTGTCCAGCTGCACCACCTCGCGGATGCGGCCGGGGCGGCGCGACAGCACCACGATGGAATGGCCCAGGCGCACCGCCTCGGCCAGGTTGTGGGTGACATAGACGGCGGTAAAGGGCGTCCGGGTCCAGAGCGCGATCAGATCGTCCATCAGCAGCTCGCGCGTCTGGCTGTCCAGCGCCGACAGCGGCTCGTCCATCAGCATCACCGCCGGGTTCACCGCCAGGGCGCGGGCGATGGCGACGCGCTGCTTCATGCCGCCCGACAGCTGCTTGGGCAGCGCGCGGGCGAAATCGGTCAGCTTGGTACGGGCCAGCACATCGGCGATGATCCGGTCGGCGGCGGCGCCGCGGATGCCGTGATCCTCCAGCACCAGCGAGATGTTGCCGCGCACGCTGCGCCAGGGCAGCAGGGCGAAATCCTGAAACACATAGGTCAGCGCGTTCAGGCAGCCCTCGGGCGGGGTGCCCAGTTGCAGCACCCGGCCCGAACTCGGCCGTTCCAGCCCGCCGATGAAGCGCAGCAGGGTGGACTTGCCGCAGCCCGAGGGGCCGACGACGCAGACGATGCGGCCTGAGGGGATGTCGAGGCTGATGTCGCGCAGCACCTCGGTCTCGCCATAGACATGGCTGATCTGATCCAGTCGGATATCCATCTGTCGCCTTTCCTGGGCCGGCGCGCGGCCGGGCAGGGGGCGGACACGCCGCCCCCGGTCGGTCGTCGGTACGGGGATCAGGCCCCGATGGTCTCGACGTAGCTGGTGTCGAGCAGCGTCTCGAGGGTGACGGCGGCATCCACCAGCCCCTCGGCCTGGAACCACTCCAGCTGGTCGCGCACCGAGGCCACGTTCAGCGCCGCGTCCTTGGTCAGCCGCATGGTGCCGTCGATGATCGACGGCGTGGCCTCGGCCAGCGGGCGGTCGTTGTAGACGTATTTGTGGATCAGCTCGATCATCGCCGCCTGATCCTGGGTGCCGTCGATCATCGCCGCCACGTAATCGGCGGCGCCGCGCGAATAGCCGGTCAGGAAGGCCTGGGTCATCTCGCGTTCGTCGGCGGCGTTCTTGGCCGAGGTGAACAGCGTGGTGACCTGATAGTCGGGCAGGTAGTCCGACACGTTGCCGATGATCTTGACCGCGCCGGAGCCCGCCAGCGGCTTGGCGATATGGGGCACGATGGTCCAGGCGTCGATCTGGCCCGATTTCAGCGCGCCGATCACCGCGCCGACCTTCTGCAGCGGCTTGAAGTGCAGCGTGATGCCTTCCTTCTGGGCGATCTTCGAGCCCATGTAGTGGAAGGAGGAGCCGGCGGTGGTCATGCCGAAGACCTTGCCGTCGAGCTGCGCCGGGCTGGTGACGCCGGCCTCGTAGGCGGCGTTGGAGGCGAGGATCTTCTGGCCGTCGACGCCGGGGGATTCGATCAGGCTGCCGCCGATCACCTTCACCGCGCCCTTCTGCGCCAGCGAGATCAGCCCGCCGGAGATCGCGGTGATGGCGTAATCCACATCGCCCGAGGCGATGGCCACCGCCATCGGCTGCGCGGCCTGGAAGAACTTCAGCTCCACATCGAGGCCGGCATCGGCGAAATAGCCGCGTTCGACCGCCACGAAGCTGCCCGAATGGCTGGTGAAGCGCAGCGCGCCCACCGTCACCTTGCGGTTCGCGGCGATGGCCGGGGCGGCGAGGCTGCCGGCGGCGGCGCCGGCGATCAGGCCGAGGGTTTGACGTCTGTTGAATACCACCATGGTGTCCTCCCGTTACGTGGTCTTCGGAAAATCAGCGATGCGCGAGATCCGCGCGGATGTCCTGCTCCAGCTGCTGCAGCGCGCCGGCGGCGTCATGCGCCAGGAGGGCCTGTTGCAGCGCGCTCTGGCGGGCGGCGCGGGCGGGGAAATCCAGCAGCCCCTCGCGCAGCCGGGCCAGCCGGAACCGGCGCGACTGGTTGTAGAAGTTGCGCTGCATCGTGCTCAGCCGGGCGGAGCCGGCATTGTCCACCAGCACCTCGGACAGCGCGCGGCAGGCCTCGTCCCAGGCCAGCGCGGTCAGGTCGCTGGGGTCGGCCTGCACCGCCGTCTCGGCCCGGCGCAGGGCGTGCATCGCGGCGATCACCCGGCCTTCCCAGTCGA
>JBFXGQ010000211.1:0-7548 GCA_050177915.1 Pseudodonghicola sp.
GAGGCCCGATGCCGGCGCAGTTGACCAGGATGCGCGCCTTGCCATGCAGCCCCTCGGCCTCGGCGATGGCGGCCTCGACCTCGCTCTCGTCGGTGACGTTCACCTTGACGAAGGCGCCGCCGATGGCTGCGGCCTTGTCGCGCCCCAGCGTCTCGTTGAGGTCGAAGATGGTGACTTTCGCCCCTGCCGCCGCCAGCATCTCGGCGGTCGCGCCGCCCAGACCTGAGGCGCCGCCGGTGACGATGGCGGCCTGTCCTTCGATGATCATCTGTCTCTCCTTCCATGACGGGACGGCGCAGGCCACGGGGGGCGCTGGACCGGCCGATCCTCCTCCTTGCCGCCGCACCGGCCTGCGGTGCGAAAGGCGCCGCGGCAGCCGATGCCGCGCGGCCCCTTGATACGCGACCGCCGCGCCCGGCACCAGCGGATCGGGGCCTGCGCGGACGGCGTTGACAAAAGTCGAGATTAAAATGCGACTGCTTCGCATTCTCCTTTACAAGTTGAGAACGACTCGCAATTATGAAGATAGGCGGCGATGGTGGAGAGGATCGAACCATGAAATTCACGATCAGGGCAATGCTGGCGGCGACGGCGCTCTGCGCGCTCTGTGTCCAGACCGCGGCCGCGGCGGACAGGATGAAGGTGGTGACCACCTTCACCGTGCTGGCCGACATGGCGCGTCAGGTGGCGGGCGATACCGCCGAGGTGGTCTCGATCACCAAGCCGGGGGCAGAGATCCACGGCTATCAACCGACGCCGCGCGACATCCTGCGCGCCCAGGACGCCGATCTGATCCTGTGGAACGGGCTGAACCTTGAGCTGTGGTTCGCGCAGTTCCTCGACAACCTGGGCGATGTCCCCTCGGCCACGCTCAGCGCCGGCATCGACCCGATCCCGATCGCCGCCGGCGCCTATGCCGGCAAGCCCAATCCGCACGCCTGGATGGGACTTGATAACGCACTGATCTATATAGACAATATCGCAGATTCCTTTGCCGAACACGATGCCGAGAACGCGGCGACCTATGCCCGCAACGCCGAGGCCTACAAGGCCCGGCTGCGCGCCACGCTGGCGCCGCTGCGCGACCGTATCGCCGAGCTGCCCGAGGACCGGCGCTGGCTGGTGACCTGCGAAGGCGCCTTCAGCTATCTCGCCCGCGATTTCGGCCTGCAAGAGCTCTACCTCTGGCCGATGAACGCCGACCAGATGGGCACGCCGCAGCAGGTGCGCGGGGTCATCGACGGGGTGCGGGCACATCGGATCCCGGCGGTCTTCTGCGAAAGCACGGTGAACACCGCCCCGGCCCGGCAGGTGGCGCGGGAGACCGGCGCACGCTACGGCGGCGTGCTCTATGTCGACAGCCTGTCTGAGCCCGGCGGCCCTGTGCCGAGCTATCTCGACCTGCTGCAGGTGACCGCCCGCACCATCGCCGACGGCCTCGCCGCCGGCGACTGAGACCGGGCCGCACGCCCCGTGTCTCGCGTTTCAACCGCCGGCCGGACCGGCAGAAAGACAGGACCCGATGCGGGACAGCCAGACAGCAAGCCTCCCCACCACCCCCGCCACCGACCCGGGCGGCGGCATCCGGGCCCGCGACGTGACGGTGACCTATCGCAACGGCTTCACCGCGCTGCGCCGGGCCTCCTTCGAGATCCCGCGCGGCACGATCACCGCGCTGGTTGGGGTCAACGGCGCCGGCAAATCCACCCTGTTCAAGGCGATCATGGGCTTCGTGCCGCTGGCCGCGGGCGACATCCGCCTGCTGGGGCTGCCGGTGAAGACGGCGCTGAAACGCAACCTGGTCGCCTATGTGCCCCAGGCCGAGGAGGTCGACTGGTCGTTCCCGGTGCTGGTCGAGGATGTGGTGATGATGGGCCGCTACGGCCGGATGGGATTTCTGCGCCGCCCTTCCAGGGCCGACCGCGACGCGGTCGACGCGGCGCTGAGCCGGGTCGGCATGCAGGCGTTCCGCCACCGCCAGATCGGCGAGCTGTCGGGCGGTCAGAAAAAGCGCGTCTTCCTCGCCCGGGCGCTGGCACAGGACGGTCAGGTGATCTTGCTGGACGAACCCTTCACCGGCGTCGACGTCAAGACCGAGGAGCAGATCATCGCCCTGCTGCGCGAGCTGCGGGCCGAGGGGCGGGTGATGCTGGTCTCGACCCACAACCTCGGCTCGGTGCCCGAGTTCTGCGACCGCTGCGTGCTGGTCCGGGGCACGGTGCTGGACCACGGGCCGACCGCGACCACCTTCACCCGCGCCAACCTCGAGGCCGCCTTTGGCGGCGTGCTGCGGCATTTCACCCTGGGCGGCGCGGCGCTGCATGACGACGACGACCCGCGCCGTGTCACCATCCTGAGCGACGACGAACGCCCGCTGGTGCAATACGGCGACCGGACCCTGCGGGAGGGCGGGCAATGACCCAGCTGCTTGAGCCTTTCGCCTACGGCTATATGACCAATGCGATGTGGGTCTCGGCGCTGGTCGGCGGGGTCTGCGGCTTTCTCTCCGCCTATCTGATGCTGAAGGGCTGGTCGCTGATCGGCGACGCGCTGGCGCATTCCGTGGTGCCCGGGGTGGCCGGCGCCTATCTGCTCGGCCTGCCCTTCGCGCTCGGCGCCTTCCTCGCCGGCGGGCTGGCGGCGGCGGCGATGCTGGGGCTGTCGGACCGCTCCGGGCTGAAGGTCGATGTGGTGATCGGGCTGATCTTCACCGCCTTCTTCGGGCTGGGGCTGTTCCTGGCCTCGGTCAACCCGATGGCGGTGTCGATCCAGACCATCACCATGGGCAATATCCTGGCGATCACGCCGCAGGACACGCTGCAACTGGCCCTGATCGGCACTGTCTCGCTCGTCGTGCTGCTGGCCAAGTGGAAGGACCTGATGGTGACCTTCTTCGACGAGAACCACGCGCGCACCGTCGGGCTGCGGCCGAGGCTGCTGAAGGCCATTTTCTTCGTGCTGCTGTCGGCCTGCGTGGTGGCGGCGATGCAGACGGTGGGCGCCTTTCTGGTCGTCGCCATGGTGGTGACGCCGGGCGCCACCGCCTATCTGCTCTGCGACCGCTTCCCGCGGCTGATCGCCCTGTCGGTCGTCATCGGCGCGGGCACCGGCCTGACCGGCGCCTACCTCAGCTATTTCCTCGACGGCGCCACCGGCGGCGTGATCGTCTGCCTGCAGACGGCGATCTTCCTCGCCGCCTTCGTCCTCGCCCCCAAGCACGGGTTGCTGGCGGCCCGGCGCCGGGCGGCGGCGGCGCTGCGGGCAGAGGGGGCGGCGCCATGATCGACACCCTGCTGCTGCCCTTTCAGTTCGGCTTCATGCAGAAGGCGTTCCTGATCTGCGCCATCGTGGCGATCCCCACCGCGCTGCTGTCCTGCTTTCTGGTGCTCAAGGGCTGGGCGCTGATGGGCGATGCAGTCAGCCATGCGATCCTGCCCGGGGTGGTGCTGGCCTATGTGCTGGGCCTGCCACTGATCCTCGGCGCCTTTGCCGCCGGCATGACCACGGCGCTCCTGACCGGCTATTTGTCCGACAACAGCCGGGTCAAGCAGGACACGGTGATGGGGGTGGTGTTCTCGGGCATGTTCGGGCTGGGCATCGTGCTCTACACCGCGATCCAGAGCGATGTGCACCTGGATCACATCCTGTTCGGCAACATGCTGGGCGTGGGCGCCGATGACCTGTGGACCGCCGGGCTGATCGCGCTGGGGGTCAGCGCCGCGCTGCTGCTGAAGTGGAAGGACCTGCTGCTGCATGCCTTCGACCCGGCGCAGGCGCGGGCCAGCGGCCTGCCGGTCGGCCTGCTGCACTACGGGCTGCTGGCGCTGCTGTCGCTGACCATCGTGGCGACGCTGACCGCGACCGGGCTGATCCTGGCCGTCGGGCTGCTGATCGCGCCGGGGGCCATCGCCTTTCTGCTCACCCGCAGCTTCGGGCGGATGCTGGCGGTGGCCTGCATCGCCTGCCTTGGCGCGCTGCTGGGCGGCACCTATCTGAGCTTCTTTCTGGACAGCGCCCCGGCCCCCACCGTCGTGCTGATCCTGACGGCGCTGTTCGTGCTCGCCCTCGCCCGGCGCCTGCGGCTGACCCGCAAGAGCGCCGCCCGCGCCGGCTGAGCCCGCCCCCCGCGCATCGCAGAACCGCCCGGTCCGGCGGCAAGGTGCCCGGCCGCGTGCCTGCCGGACGGGCAATTCCGACACCGGCCCCGGGGGTACGGGTCCGGTGCGTCAAATTGATTTGTAATCCAAATCATTTGCACCCACATCCACACCATGCCCCATAGCGAAACCTCCCCCCGAGGCCGATTCGGCTTTCTCTTCGTCACCCTGGCGCGGCGCTGGCGCCGGGCCATCGACCACGAGCTGGCCGCCGCCGGGCTGACCGACGCCACCTGGACCCCGCTCATCCACCTGAGCGAGGGCGGCGACGACATCAGCCAGACCGAACTGGCGATGCGGGTGGGGCTCGACGCCTCGTCGCTGGTGCGGCTGCTCGACCTGCTGGAGGGGCGCGGCCTGGTCGAACGCCGGGTCGATCCCAACGACCGTCGCGCCCGGCGCATCGTGCTGACCCCGGCGGGACAGGCGGAGGTGACCGCCATCCTCGGCAAGCTCCATGCCGTCGAGGCCGAACTGCTGAGCGATGTCGACGATGCCGATCTGGCCACCATGCTGGCGGGATTCGCCCGGATCGACGCCCGGGCCG
Source organism: Pseudodonghicola sp. (assembly GCA_050177915.1). Classification (GTDB taxonomy): domain Bacteria; phylum Pseudomonadota; class Alphaproteobacteria; order Rhodobacterales; family Rhodobacteraceae; genus Pseudodonghicola. The sequence continues at coordinate 4,705 of JBFXGQ010000211.1, forward strand.
GGCAACTGCTGACCGACGAGAAGGACAAGGTGAAATGACCGCGTGGCTGACCCGCAAGGGCTTCGATATCGGGCGGCTGGTCTTTTCGGCGCGCACCGCCGTCGCCGCCTGCCTGGCCTTCGTGCTGGCCTGGGCGCTGGGGCTGGAGCATCCGCAATGGGCCGGCATGGCGGTCTGGGCCGCGTCGCAACCGACCCGTGGGCAGCTGCTGGAAAAAAGCCTGTTCCGCATTCTCGGCACCATCAGCGGCACCATCGTCGGCGTGCTTCTGGTGCTGGCGATGACGGTGCACCCAGCACTGCTGGTGATCGGCCTGGCGCTCTGGGTCGGGCTTTGTACCGGCATCGGCAACCTGCAACGCGGCTTCGTCGCCTATGGCACGGTGCTGGCGGGCTATACCGCGGCGATGGTGTCGCTGCTGGACGCCGCCCACCCCGACCATGTGCTGAGCCTGGGCGCCGACCGGATGGCGACGGTGCTGACCGGGGTGATCGTGGCGACGCTGGTGGGCTATCTCTTCGCCCCGCGCGCCGATGGCAGCGGCCTGCGCCGGCAGGTGCAGGAGCTGCTGGCCGACCTGCTGCTGCGCGCCGCGGGTCCCGCCGACAGCGGCGGGGCCGAGGCCGACCGCGCCCTACTCTCGCGCATCGCCGAGATCGAGGAAGGGCTCGATCCCCATGCTGCCGGCTCGATCCGCTCGCGGCGCGAGGTGCGGGCCACCCGTGCCCTGCTGATCGCGGCGATCCCGGCGCTGCTGTGGCGGCGCGGCAAGGGCCGCGACTTCGCCGACCCTGAAACCCAGGAACGGCTGACCGGCGCCGCCGGCGCGCTGCGCCGCGGCGATCTTGCCGGCGCGCAGGCCGCGCTCGACGCCGCCATCGGCACCGCCGCGCTGGCCCCGGCCACCGGCCTGCGCGACATCCTGCGACCGCTGCGCGCGGCACTGGCCCGCTGGGCCCGCCCCGCCGATCCGCTGGCGCCCGAGCCCGTCCTGCCGCTGGTGCTGCACCGCGACTGGACCGGCGCGCGCGAGGCGATGCTGCGGGCGATGGGCGCGCTCGGCCTCTTCGGCGCGATCTGGCTCGCCACCGGGTGGAGCGTCGGCGGCTACATGCTGCTGGGGCTGTCGGTGATGATCTCGCTGTTCTCCACCTTCGAGAACCCGGCGCATTTCATGCGGTTCGTCCTGGTGGGCCAGCTGTTCGGCGTGTTCGGCGCGCTGGTTGTGCGCTGGCTGGTCTGGCCGCTGGCCGGCAGCGAATTCGAGATGATCCTGCTGACCCTGCCGTTCATCCTGATCGGCCCGCTGCTGGTCGGCCACCGGCGGACCACGGCGGCCAGCTTCGATTACAACATGGTGTTGCTGCTGATGCTGCAGCCGCATTTCCCGCTGACCGGCAGCCTGCCGCAGTCGGTCGCCGCGGGGCTGGCGGTGCTGGCCGCGCCGCTGGCGGCGATGGCGGCCTACCTGCTGGTCTTCCCGGCCAACCTGCGGCGCCGGCTCGACACGCTGCTGGCAGCGATGCTGCACGATCTGGTGGATCTGGCGGGCGATCCCGCGGCGCTGAAGCACCGGGCGGTCTGGCAGGCGCGGCTCTATCACCGGACGCTGCGGCTGGTGCGGCTGTCGGAACGTTCGGCCCGCGCCAATCTTCAGGCGCTGGAGGCGAGCCTGGCGCTGCTGAACCTCGGCCATGCGGCGATGCGCTGCCACGAGATCCAGCAATCGCCGCACAGCTCCGCCTCCAGCCGGCGCGCCGCGCGCAATGCGCTGGGGCGGGTGCGGCAGCTCACCGCCCGCCCCGACCGGGCCGAGGATGCGCTGACCCGGCTGGGCCGGCGGCTGGCGGGCGAGGATGCCGAACTGGCGCGCAGCGCGGCGGCCGGCGTGGCGGTGATCGCCCCGTTGCACCGGGCCTGAGCCCGATCCGCGGCCGGCGCCGCGCGCGGCAGCGACCGAATGCCCGGCAAGGCCGCGCCATGCGTAGTTGACGAAAAAACTCAGATTAACTAATTACACAAGAACGGCAAGCCGGTTCCGATCACGCCAGCCACTCACAGACTGTACGATTCCGGTGGCTCCCATGGATTTTCTTCCGCTCGACGACGCGCTCGCCTATACCCTCGCCTTTCTGGAAACCGGGGGTCCGTCGATCTGGGCCATCGCGGCGCTGTCGGTGATCACCCTGGCGCTGATCCTGTGGAAGGCCTGGGATCTGCTGATCCTCGGCGCCTGGACCGGCGGGCGGCATGTGCAGGGCGCGATGGACGCCTGGCAACGCGGCGACGCGGCGGTGGCGCTGGCCGGGCTGCAGGGGCGGCGCACCATCCGCGCCCGGCTGACCCGCTGCGCCATGGCCGCCCATGCCGACCCCGCCTTCGACGCCGAGGCCGCACGGGCCGAGACCCAGCGCACCGCCAAGGCGCTGCTGGCGCGCGGCCGCTCGGGCCTGCGGGCGCTGGAGCTGATCGCCACCATCGCGCCGCTGCTGGGCCTGCTGGGCACGGTTCTGGGCATGATCGCCGCCTTTCAGGCGCTGCAGGAGGCCGGCGCGCGGGCCGATCCCGCCACCCTCGCCGGCGGCATCTGGGAGGCGCTGCTGACCACCGCGGCCGGCATGGCGGTGGCGATCCCCGCCTCGGCCGCGCTGACCTGGTACGAGAGCGTCAACGACCGGCTGCGCCGCGAGCTGGAGGATGTGGCGACCCGGGTGTTCCTGCGCCGCCGCCCGGCGCCGGTGGCGCGGGCCGAGGCGCTGGCGGCGGAATAGGCGATGAATTTCGACGAGCCCCGCCCGCCCCGGCGCATTTCGCTGACGCCGATGATCGACGTGGTGTTCCTGC
>JBFXGQ010000212.1:0-7505 GCA_050177915.1 Pseudodonghicola sp.
GTCAGCGGCGCCAAGATCTTCCTCAGCTATGCCACCGCCGCCGGCGCGGCCACCTATACCGCCAAGACCGCGCTCGACAGCCTGCGCGAAGGCGGCGCGGCCTCGCTGGCCCTGCGCACCGTGGCCACCACCGCGCTGGTCTTCACCTTCTTCGAGATCCTGCCGCATTACCCGGTGGGCGTGTCCGAGGTGCACTTCATCCTCGGCTCCACCCTGTTCCTGATCTTCGGCGCGGCGCCCGCGGCGCTGGGGCTGGCGCTGGGGCTGCTGATCCAGGGGATGTTCTTCGCCCCCTTCGACCTGCCGCAATACGGGATGAACGTGACCACGCTGCTGCTGCCGCTCTTCGCGGTGCAGGCGCTGGCGAAACGGATCATCGCGCCGGACACGCCCTATGTGGATCTGAAGTACGGTCAGGCGCTGGCGCTGTCGACCGCCTATCAGGGCGGCGTGGTGCTGTGGGTGGCGTTCTGGGCCTTCTACGGCCAGGGCTTCGCGGCCTCCAACCTCGCCTCGGTGGCGACCTTCGGCGGCGCCTACATGCTGGTGGTGATCGTCGAGCCGCTGGCCGATCTGGCGGTGCTGGCCGCCGCCAAGGCGCTGAGCGGCCTGCGCGGCAGCGCCATCGTGACGCCGCGGCTTTACAACGCGGGCTGATCGCGCCTCCCTTCCCCTACGCGCGGCCCCCTCGGGGCCGCGCTGTCTTTCAGGGCTCCCCCAATGATCGAGCTGACCCTCGTCGGCATCGGCACCGGCAATCCGCGCCATCTGACGCTGGAGGCGGTCGCCGCGCTGAATACCGCCGACCTGATCCTCATCCCCCGCAAGGGCGCCGGCAAGGACGACCTTGCCGGGCTGCGCCGGGCGATCTGCGACCGGGTGCTGACCCGCCCCGGACCGCGGCTGCACGAGTTCGACCTGCCGCGGCGCGACGCCGCCAACCCCGACTATCACGCCGGCGTCGCGGACTGGCACGATGCCATCGCCCGGGTCTGGGCGCAGCAGATCCGCGCCCAGCTGGGCGCCTGCGGCCGGGTCGCCTTCATGGTCTGGGGCGACCCATCGCTCTATGACAGCACGCTCAGGATCGCCGACCGGGTGGCACGGGCGCTGCCGCTGCGGCTGACCGTGGTGCCTGGCATCACCTCGATCCAGGCGCTGACGGCGGGCCATGCGATCGCGCTGAACACCGTCGGCGCCCCGGTTACCATCACCACCGGCCGGCGGCTGCGCCAGCACGGCTGGCCCGAAGGCGCCGAGACGCTGGTGGTGATGCTGGACGCCGGCGGCGCCTTTCTGTCGCTGCCGCCCGAGGGCGTGGCGATCTGGTGGTCGGCCTATGCCGGCATGGCCGAGGAGATCCGCATCGCCGGGCCGCTGGCCGAGGTCGCCGCGCAGATCGTCGAGACCCGCGCCGCCGCCCGCGCCCGGCATGGCTGGATCATGGATATCTACCTGCTGCGCCGGGGCGACAGCGGGTTCTGACCCGCCCCGGCCGACGGCCCCCGACAGCGACGCGCGCGCCCCATGGCTCCACCGCGCCCCCGACGCCGCCACCGACCCGAATCGGCGGGCGTGACAGGCGCTTGTGTATCTCTCAGTGATACAGTAATAGTGATGAGTGATTATCAACGATCTGTAATTGATCTGCTTAAACCATAAACAGATACAAACGGCGGATCCGCCCGAGGACGCGGCCCATGCACAAAATCAAGGCACTTTTGGAACGCCGATCTTTCTGCCGCCGCAACGGAGCGGAGCGGCGCCGATGACCGGATTTGTGAACCGCTCCATCCACCACAGCGAATCGGGCGCCCGTCAGATCCACGAGGCGGCGGAGAGCGATCCGCTGTTCCTGCGCGCCACCGCCCGGACCATGATGGTGCTGTCGGCCTTTCACGAGACCGACCGGCCGATGAGCCTGACCGAGATCGCCCGCGCCGCCGGCCTGGACCGCAGCACCACGCAGCGGATCGTGCATACCCTGCGCCAGCTGGGCTATCTGCAGCGCGATCCGCATGACCGCGGCTATGTGCCGGGCATCCGCATCTACGACCATATCTTCGACGCGATGCGGCTGAACGGGCTGCTGCAACAGGCGGTGCCGCTGCTGCTGGACCTGCGGCGCAACGTGAACGAACGGGTCGACCTGTCGCTGATCGACGACCTGCGGCTGGTCTATGCCGCCCGCCTGCCGCCCAAGCGCGAGGTGCTGCATGCGATGCTGGTCGGGCTCAGCGTGCCGATCTACTGCACCTCGGCCGGCTGGGCAGTGCTGTCGCGGCTGCCCGAGGCGGAGGCGCGCGACATCATCCGCCGGTCCGACCTGCGCCGCTACACCGCGCGCACGCTGATCGACGAGGACGCGATCCTGGACAAGGCGGCCGAGGCGGCGCGGCAGGGCTATGTGATTGCCGAGGAACAGCTTCTTCCGGGCGAGATCGCCATCGGCGCGGCGGTTCTGGGCGCCGACGGGCGACCGGTGGCGGCGGTCAACGTCACCGCACTGCTGTCCGACTGGACACCTGAGGATTTCGCCCATGCGGTGGCCCCGGGCCTGATCCAGACGGTCAGCGCGCTGAGCCGCGCCTGACCGGGGCCTGATCTGGGCCTGATCAGGGCCGGTGGCCGGCCTCAGGCCGGCTCGACCGGCTCCAGCCCGCACCATTCGGCGATGAACAGCGCAATGGACAGCGTCACCCGCTGCAGCGAGTCGATCTCGACGCATTCGTCGATGCCGTGCGAGACATAGCTCCTGGCGCCATAGCACAGCGACGGGATGCCCTCGAACAGCGCATGCACCCGGGCATCCATATAGGCCGGTACCGCATGGGCCTGCAGCGGCCGGCCCATCGCGGCGGCATGGGCGCGGCCCAGCACCGCCTCGGCCTCGGTGCCCTCGGGCTGTTCGTAGCCGTCCGACATGAAGCCGTTCCAGACCAGCCGGGGCGGATTGTTCGACAGGTAGGAATCCTGCGAAACGAAGGTGTTAAGATGCGCTTCTAATTCAGCGGCGCAGGCTTTGACGTCCCAGTTGGGCAGGATCGAGATGCGGAAATCCACCGCCGCCGTCGCCGGCACCGAGGAGGCCCATTCGCCGCCCTCGATCCGCCCGACATTCAGGTTGATCGGCTTGGCCATCTGGCCGAACAGCGGGTGTTCGCCGCGTCGGTCGTTCCAGGCGGTCTCAAGCTGGCGCAGCGCTGCGATGCTGCGGATCGCCGCGTCGATCGCATTAGCTCCCTCGCCCATCTCACTGACATGCTTGGGAATTCCCTCGAACTCAAGCCGGAACCAGATGACCCCGGTATTGGCCCGCACCAGGCTTTCGCCGGTCGGTTCGGGGATCAGCGCCGCCTCGGCGCGATAGCCGCGCAGATGGGTCATCAGGCAGCCGTCGCCGGTGCTCTCCTCCTCGACCACCGATTCCAGATAGACCGTCGCCGCCGGCTGCCAGCCCGCCGCCTTCAGCGCATCCAGCGCCGCGATGGCGCAGGCCAGACCGGATTTCATGTCGCCGGCGCCGCGGCCGTACATCTTGCCGTCGCGGATCACCGCGGCATAGGGCGGATCGGTCCACATATGCTCGGGCCCGGTCGGCACCACATCGACATGGCCCTGCAGGATCAGCGAACGGCCGGTCTCGACCCGCGGCCGGTGGATGCCCACCACGATCGGCGCCTCGGAATGCTGCGGGCTCCACTTGCCCGCCCCGGGATGGCGCGCAAGGGCCTGACGATCCATGGAAAACCGTTCCATCTGATAGCCGCGCCCGCGCAGTTCGGCGAAGATGAAATCCTGCACCGCATGTTCCTCGCCGCGCTGCGACGGGCGCCGGACCAGCTCCTGCGTCAGGGCGATCTGCGCGTCGAAACCGTCGCTCACGGCTTTGGCCAAAGTATCGCGCAGACGCGGGTCGAGGGGCTGGTCGAGGGACATGAGAGCGGCCTTCCGAGCGGACTGGAGGTGGAACAGCGCCCGTGCCGGCACGGCCGGACGGCGGGCGAAGGCCAGCTTGGGACGCCGGGGCGCCCGCCGTCAAGCCGGCGCCCGCGCCGCCGCCGCCGGGTCGCGTCACGGACCACCGAAACCGGCCCGCGGTGCCCTGCGAACCGGAACCGCGCCCGGCACCGCCCTGAATCGCACAATTTTTGAGCAAATTTAAGAAAGTGATCATTTTGCATCCATTTCGCTTTATAGCTGGAGCGTGGTGCCCCGATACTCAAAGGCGCGTCCTGCGCCTTGGGGACCGCATCGCAACACAAGAACGCTCACGAAACGCGACGACAACAGGAAGGATCAAAGATGACATCCATCTGGAGGAACCTCCGCTCGGGAATTCTCGGGGCCACCGCCATGGCCCTGGTTTCGGCGCTGCCGGCTGCGGCAGAGACCATCACCGCCGTTATGCATTCCGGCCTGCGGGTGATGGACCCGGTGATCACCACCGCGCATATCACGCGCGACAACGCCTTCATGATCTTCGACACGCTGCTGGCGGTGAACTCGGATTTCGAGGTCAAGCCGCAGATGGCCAACTTCGAGGTCTCGGACGACGGGCTGAGCTATACCTTCACCCTGCGCGACGGGCTGAAGTGGCACGACGGCGGCGAAGTGACCCCGGCCGACTGCATCGCCTCGATCAAGCGCTGGATGAAGCGCGACGGCGGCGGCCAGATGATCGCCGACCGGATGGAGAGCCTGGAGGCCACCGGCGACAAGAGCTTCGTTCTGAAGCTGAAGGAGCCCTTCCCCTATACGCTGCACGCGATGTCCAAACCCTCGGGGCTGGCGCTGTTCATGATGCCCGAGCGCATCGCCAACACGCCGGCGGACCAGGCGATCACCGAATACATCGGCTCGGGCCCCTTCAAGTTCGTCGAGGCGGAATTCCAGCCCGGCGTGAAGGTGGTCTATGAGAAGTTCGAGGACTACGTGCCGGCCGAAGGCCCGCCCAGCTGGTTCTCGGGCGCCAAGGAGGTCAAGGTCGACCGCGTCGAATGGGTCACCATGCCCGACGCCCAGACCACCATCAACGCGCTGATGAACGGCGAGGTCGACTTCGTCGAAGCCGTGCCGGTCGACCTGCTGCCGCTGCTGGAAGGGATCGACGAGGTCAAGGTCGAGGTGCTGCAGAAGCTCGGCGCGGTGACCATCGGCCGGATGAACTTCATCCACCCGCCGTTCGACAATCCCAAGATCCGCAAGGCGGCGCTGATGGCGATGAGCCAGGAAGACGTGCTGACCGCGCTGATCGGCAATCCCGACTACTTCAAGGTCTGCGGCGCGATCTTCGGCTGCGGCACGCCCTACGAGTTCACCGACGGGTCGGAAACCCTGACCTCGGGCGGCGATATCGAGGGCGCCAAGAAGCTGCTGGCCGAGGCCGGCTATGACGGCACACCCATCGTGCTGATGCAGCCGACCGATGTGGTCACCCTGGCCGCCCAGCCGATCGTGGCCGCCCAGGCGCTGCGCAACGCCGGCTTCAACGTCGACATGCAGCCGATGGACTGGCAGACCCTGGTCACCCGCCGCGCCAGCCAGGCCGCGCCGGCGGACGGCGGCTGGAACATCTTCTTCACCAACTGGATCGTGCCCGAGGTGTCGAACCCGCTGGCCAACATCATGCTGAACGGCCGCGGCGACAAGGCCTGGTTCGGCTGGCCGAACGACCCGGAGATCGAGGCGCTGCTGGGCGAATTCGCCGGCGCCGCCGATCTCGACGGCCAGAAGATGGTGGCGCAGAAGATCCAGGCGCATGTGATGGACAATGTGAACTACATCCATCTCGGCCAGTACTTCAGCCCCTCGGGCTGGAGCAGCAAGCTGAACGGCGTCGCCGCCGCGCCCTTCCCGGTGTTCTGGGGCCTCGAGAAATCCGGGGACTGATCGCGCCCGGCGCGCGCCGCCCCCGTCCGGGGCGCGGCGCGCGCCCCTGCCCGAACGTGACACCCCGGCCGGTCGCGCGGCCGGGGCTCTCTCCCGCAGTAAGGAGCCGAGATGCCCATCTACTTCCTCCGCCGCGTGCTGGCCGCCATTCCGGTGATGCTGGTCGTGGCCGTTTTCGTCTTTCTGCTGCTGCGTCTGACGCCGGGCGATCCCGCCGCGATCCTGGCCGGCGACATGGCCACGCCCGAACAGCTTGAGCGCATCCGCACCTCGCTGGGGCTGAACGATCCGCTGCTGGTGCAGTTCGTCCGCTGGATCGGCGCCCTGCTGCAGGGCGATTTCGGCACCTCGCTGATCTCCAACAAGCCGGTGATCGACCTGGTCGCGGACCGCATGTGGCCGACCATCTGGATCGCCATCATCACGCTGTCGCTGTCGGTGATCATCGCCGTGCCGATGGGGGTGCTGGCGGCCTGGAAACAGGGCAGCTGGGTCGACCACCTGGTGATGACCTTCTCGGTGCTGGGCTTCTCGATCCCGGTTTTCGTGATCGGCTATCTGCTGATCAAGCTCTTCGCCATCGACCTGAAATGGCTGCCGGTGCAGGGCTACAAGGCGCCGTCGCAGGATTTCCCCGGCTTTGCCGCCCGCGCGGTGCTGCCGGCGCTGACGCTGGCCTCGATCTATATCGCGCTGATCGCCCGGATGACGCGGGCCAGCCTGCTGGATGTGCTGAACGAGGATTACGTCCGTACCGCCCGCGCCAAGGGGCTGACCGAGGCCCGGGTGCTGTTCCGCCATGCGCTGCGCAATGCCGCGGTGCCGGTTCTGACGGTGATCGGCACCGGCTTCGCGCTGCTGATCTCGGGCGTGGTGGTGACCGAGAGCGTCTACAACATCCCCGGTCTCGGCCGGCTGACCGTCGATAGCATCTTCGCCCGCGACTACCCGGTGATCCAGGCGCTGATCCTGCTGACCTCCGGCGTCTACGTGCTGGTCAACCTGATCATCGACCTGTCCTATTCCCTGCTCGATCCGAGGATCCGTTACTGATGGCCGAGAAATCCATGCGCGGCGCCTTTCCGCTGTCGACCCGCCAGATCAGCGCCCGGGTCGGGGTGGCGCCGATGATCGCCGCCGCGGTGCTGCTGATTATCATCCTGACGGCGATCTTCGCCCCCTTCATCGCGCCGCACGATCCGATCCTGCAAAGCCCGGCGATGCGGCTGAAACCGGCCTCGGCGGAATACCTGCTGGGCACCGACAACTTCGGCCGCGACCTGCTGAGCCGGGTGATCTACGGCGCCCGGGTGTCGCTGGTGATCGGCATCGGCGTCACCATCCTGGCGGTGGTGCTGGGGCTGGCGATCGGGCTGGTGTCGGGCTTTTTCCGCACCGCCGACGCCATCGTCATGCGCATCATGGACGGTCTGATGGCGATGCCCTCGGTGCTGCTGGCGATCGCCATCGTGTCGCTGATGGGGGCCAGCATCTGGACCGTGATGGCGGCGATCACCATCCCCGAGATCCCCCGGGTGGTGCGGCTGGTCCGCTCCATCGTGCTGACCGCGCGGGAGGAGCCCTATGTCGAGGCCGCCATCGCGCTCGGCACC
>JBFXGQ010000213.1:0-7503 GCA_050177915.1 Pseudodonghicola sp.
CCGAGATCTATCTGGACGCCGAGCTGAACATCGTACGCGGCAAGGACAACGACTGATCCCTGCGGCGCCGCGCCCCTGTCCCCCGGGGCTGCGGCGCCCTTTTCCACGAGGTATGACAGATGACAAGAACCCCGGTCTGGGACCCCGCCGTGCGGCTTTTCCACTGGTCTCTGGTCACCGGCTTTGCCGCCAATGCGCTGATCGTCGATGCCGAAAGCAAGCTGCACCAGTGGATCGGCTATACCGTCGTCGGGCTGGTGGCCTTTCGCATCCTCTGGGGCTTTGTCGGCAGCCGCTATGCGCGGTTCTCCAGCTTCCGGCCCAGCCTGTCGGATGCGATCGGCCAGCTCACCGACATCGCCACCCATCGCAACCGGCGCCATATCGGCCATTCGCCGCTGGGCGCGCTGATGATCTACAACCTGATCGCAACGCTGCTGGCCATCGGGCTGACCGGCTATCTGATGACCACGGACCGGTTCTGGGGCGTCGACTGGCCCGAGGAACTGCACGAAGCCTTCGTCACCTGGGCCGAAATCTCGGTGGTGCTGCACATCGCCGCGGTGATCTTCGAAAGCAGACGGACCAAGGTGAACCTGGCCCGGGCGATGGTCACGGGCTACAAGGAGCTGCCCGAGAGCTGAGGTGCGGGCGGCGGCAGGGGGAGGCGGAGCCCGGATGCGCAACAGGGTGAAGATACCGCTGGTGCTGGCGGCGCTGATGATCGTTCAGGGCGTCTGCGCGGCGGTGTTCCTCAGCGATCTGCTGACTGAGATCGCCGAGCCGGTGATGACCACGGCAGAACGCTGGCATCTCTATACCGAGCGGGCGGCGACCTTCGCGCTGCTGGCTGGCATCGTCTTCGAGTTTCGCTATCTGCTCTGGCTGCTGCGGCGCAAGACGCATCTTGAGGACAGCCTGCGCACCGCCAGCGCGGCGATCTTCGACATCATCGAGGCGGAGTTCGAGGCCTGGCAGCTGACCCCGGCCGAGCGCGACGTCGCCACCTTTCTGGTCAAGGGACTGTCGATCGCCGAGATCGCCGGGCTGCGCGGCAACGCCGAGGGCACCGTCAAGGCGCATCTGAACGCGATCTATCGCAAGTCCGGCACCCGCAACCGGGCCGAGATGCTGAGCCATCTGATCGACACGATGATGGGCAATCGCCCACAACCTGAGATTGTTCCTGCACCTCAGCTTTCGTGACTAACGCGCCAAGTTTCGCTTGTCCGCCCGGCCCGTCCCCCGCAAGATGCGGCCATGAAAATCTGTGCGATCACGATGGTTTACCGCGATCACTGGGCGCTGGCGCAGTGGTATATGCATTATGCGCGGCACCTGGGGGCCGAGAACCTCTTTGTGGTGGCCCATGGCGCCGATCCGGCGCTGGCGGCGCTCTGCCCCGGGGCCAATATCCTGACCGTGCCGCGCGACCGGCTGGACGGGTTCGACGGGCTGCGCGACCGGGTGCTGAACGGCATTCAGGCGGGGCTGAGCGCGGTCTACGACTGGGTGATCCGCACCGATGCGGACGAACTGGTCTGCCTCGACCCGGATCTGCACGGCTCCTTTGCCGACCTGCTCGGCGCACAGCAGAGCGACGCGGTCTTCGCGCTGGGTCTGAACATCGCCGAACAGCTGGAGGATCCGCCGCTCGAGGCCGGCGCGCCGGCGCTGCCGTTGCGGCCCACGGCGATGTTCTCGGGCCATTACAGCAAGGCCTGGGCGGTGCGCAACGGCCTGCCGCTTATCCGCCACGGGGTGGCGGTGCGCGGCCGGCAGCTGGAGCGGTTTCCCTTCACCCTGCCGCGCGGGGTCTATCTGGCGCATCTGAAATACGCCAGCCGCGCCGCGCTGGAGGAGGCCAACCAGCACCGGCAGGAGATCGCCACCGGCGACGGCAAGGGCCTGCCCGGCAGCGCCTGGGCCAAGCCCAGGATCGCCGCGCGCAAGTTCTACAACGGGGTGCACCGCATGCCCGAGCTGCCCTGGGAGGAGGCCGAGCGCCAGGCCCATGCCGAGGTCAGCACCGATCCCACCCGCGAGCCGGGCAAGGGCGTGATCCGCGCCCGCAACATCCGGTTCAAGGCGCGCACCGCCCTGCCCGAGCGCATCCGCAGCTTCTGAGCCGCTATTGCGCGGTCCAGCCGCCGTCCACCGGGATCGCGGTGCCGGTGACGTTATGGGCCACCGGCGCGCAGAGCCAGAGCGCCAGTTCGCCGATCTCGGCCGGGTCGGACATCCGCTGGCTCGGCTGTTTCTCGGCCAGCAGATCGGCGATGCCGGCGTCGCGGTCGCCGCCATGCAGCGCCGCGCGCGCCGCGATCTGCGGATCGAGGATGGCGGTCTCGGTCCAGCCCGGGCAGATGCAGTTCACCGTCACCCCGCCCGAGGCGCGGCTGCCGGCGGCGGCATATTCCAGCGCCGCCACCCGGCTGAGGCCCACCAGACCGAACTTGGCCGCCACATAGGGCGCCTTGTCGCGGCTGGCCACCAGCCCGTGCACGCTGGCGATATTGATCACCCGGCCGTAGCCGCGCGCCGCCATCCCCGGCAGCGCCGCCTGCATGGTATGGAAGGCGGCGCTGAGGTTGATCGCCAGCACGGTGTCCCAGACCTCGCGCGGCATCTCGGCCAAGGGCGCGGTGTGCTGGACGCCGGCGTTGTTGACCAGGATGTCCGGCCCGCCCCAGGCGCCGACCGCCGCCATCAGATCGGCGATACGGTCGGGGTTGCGCAGATCGCCGCCGAAGAATTCGGCCTGCGGCGCGCCGAGATCGCGCAGATGGCGGCAAACCTCGTCAATCTGCGCGTCGCCGGCGATGCCGTGCACCGCGATGCGCGCCCCGGCGCCCGCCAGCGCCGCGGCGATCGCCAGGCCAATCCCCTGCACCGACCCGGTGATCAGCGCCGTCTTTCCCGTCAGATCCGTCATGCCCCCTCCTCCTCCAGAAGCTGCCGCAGCTCGGTCTTCAGGACCTTACCGTAATTGTTCTTCGGCAGGTCGGGGAGGAAAACATAGGCCTTGGGCCGTTTGAACCGGGCGATATTGGCGTTGCAGAGCGCGTCGAGCTCGGCCGCCTCTACCTCGCCCACCACGAAGGCCACCACTTCCTCACCCCAATCGGGATGCGGACGGCCCACCACCGAGACCTCACGCACCGCCGCATGGGTCAGCAGCACCTCCTCCACCTCGCGCGGGTAGACGTTGGAGCCGCCGGTGATGATCATGTCCTTCGACCGGTCGCGCATGGTGACGAAGCCGTCCGCGTCCATGAAGCCCATGTCGCCGGTCATCAGCCAGCCGTCCACCAGCGTCTTGGCGTTGGCCTGCGGGTTCTGCCAGTAGCCGGGCATCACCACACCGCCCTTGACCATGATCTCGCCATGCGCGCCGGCGGGCAGCGGAGTGCCCTCGGCGTCGCCGATGCGGATCTCCACCGTCGATTGCGCCCGGCCGACGCTGACCAGACGGTCGCGCCAGCGCGGATGGCTGCGGTCGGCGACCAGATCGCGGCTCAGCGCGGAGATCCCCATCGGGCATTCGCCCTGACCGTAGATCTGCACGAAGACCGGACCGAAATGATCGACCGCCTCGGTGATATCGGCCAGATACATCGGGCCGCCGCCATAGACCACGGTGCGCAGCCCCTCGCCTGTCTCTCCCGCGGCCCTGGCCGCCGCGGTCATGCGGTGCACCATGGTGGGGGCGGCGAACATCTGGATGTTGCGGTGATGGCGGGCCAGCGCGAAGATCTCAGACGGCTCGAAGCCGCCGGAGACCGGGCAGACATGGCGGGCACCGACCAGCACATGCACCATGTTGTAGAGCCCCGCCCCATGGCTCATCGGCGCGGCGTAGAGGATCGCATCGGCGCCGGTCGCCTGATCGACGTCGGTCTGATAGGTCAGCGACACCGCCATCAGCATGCCGTGGGTGATCTGCACCCCCTTGGGCCGCCCGGTGGTGCCGGAAGTATAGAACAGCCAGGCCAGATCGTCGGGCGCGCGCGGATGCGGTTCGGCCACCGGGTCATGGGCGCATGCGGCGGCATAATCGGCACCGGAGATGTCCACCCGACGGCCCGGCGCGCCGGCTTCCTCCAGCGCCCCGGTCAGGCCGGGCGAGGTGAAACACAGATCGGCCCCGGAGTTCTCGAGGATGAACCCGGCCTCGCGCCCGTGCAGCTTGGCGTTGATCGGCACCGCCACCGCGCCGGCGTACCAGATGCCATAAAAGGCGATCAGGTAGTCGGGGCAGTTCTTCATGAAGATGCCGACCCGGTCGCCGGGGGCCACCCCCTGCGCGTGCAGCCACCCGGCCACGCGCGCCGCGCCCTGATCGAAGGCACGATAGTCGGCGACCAGCTCTTCCCCCCGGAACAGCGCCGGCCGCTCCGGGTGGAGCTGCGCCGAACGGCGCAGCCAATGGCCGAGGTTCACCCCTTGACGCCTTCGAGGATGGAGGCGTAATTCGCCACCCCCGAGCCGCCCATGTTGAAGACCAGCCCCAGTTCGGCGCCCGGGTGCTGCATGGCGTCGGCCTGCCCCAGCACCTGCCGGGCCACCATCGTGTGCATGGAAACGCCGGTCGCGCCCACCGGGTGCCCCTTGGCCTTGAGCCCGCCGGAGAGGTTCACCGGCAGCCGGCCGCCGGCGTGCACCACGCCGCCGTTCAGCAGATCGGCGGCATGGCCGTGAGCGGCCAGCCCCATCGCCTCGTAGATCAGCAGTTCGGCGATGGTGAAACAGTCGTGCACCTCGGCCACATCCAGATCGCCGACGGTGATCCCGGCGCGGGCATAGGCGGAATGGATCGCCTTGCGCGGCCCCTCGAAGGCCAGCAGGTCACGCTGCGACATCGGCAGCACATCGTTGACCTGGGCGGCGGCGCGGATCTTCACCGCCTTATTCACATCGCCCAGCAGATCCTCGGCCACCAGCACCAGCGCGGCGGCGCCGTCCGAAACCAGCGAACAGTCGGTCTTCTTCAGCGGCGCGGCGATCATCGGGTTGCGGTCCGAGACGGTGGCGCAGAATTCCTCGTCCATCGGCTTTTGCAGCTGCGCCAGCGGGTTGTTGACCGAATTGCCGTGATTCTTGGCGGCGATCTTGGCCAGCGCGGCGGAATGATCGCCGTAGCGGTCGAAATAGGCCTGGGCGAATTGCGCGAAGACGCCGGGGAAGGACATCCCTGCCTCTTCCTTCTGATAAGCGGCGCGGCCCAGTGCGGCGGTCACCTCCGCCCCCGGCAGATGGGTCATCTTCTCGACCCCGATCACCAGCGCCACCCTGGCCTCGCCCGCCAGAATCGCCTGCCGTGCGGCGAAGACCGCGGCCGAGCCCGAGGCGCAGGCGTTCTCAAGCCGGGTCGCGGGCTTGTAGCGCAGCCCGGAGTCGATCCCCATCGCCAGCGAGGACGGGAAGCCGTCCGGCACCATGCCGGCGTTGAAGTGGCCCATCCAGATGCCGTCCACCTCGGCCCCCGGGATGCCGGCATCGGCCAGTGCCTGGCCGCCGGCCTCGATAATCAGATCCTCAAGCGACTGATCGGTCAGCTTGCCGAATTTCGTGTGGCCCCAGCCCGCGATATAGACCATGGATTTCCTCCCATATTCCGTCGGGCGAAGACTAGCGCCGGCGGCACGGCCTCTTCAATTCCGTAGAAATACCCGCCAATCTGCGCGCCATGAACGATATCGCCTTTCAGAACGCCCCGATCGGGCTGGTCGAGCTGGAGAACCGGATCATCCGGCGCGCCAATCTGCGGTTCGTCCGCACCTTCGGCGGCGTCGCGGCGGATTACGAGAGCCGCCCGCTGCGCGACTTCTACCCGTCGCAGGCGGAATTCGAGCGGATCGGCGAACGCGGGCTGGCGGCGATGCGGCGCACCGGCGAATATCACGACGAGCGGATCATGCGCCGCGCCAATGGCGATCTGTTCTGGTGCCGGGTCCGCGGCCAGTCGCTGACGCCCGAGGACCCGTTCCGCCACGGGGTATGGTCGTTTGCCGATATCTCCGACGAACGCCCGGTGGTGCATCTGACGCCGCGCGAACGCGATGTGGCGATCCTGACCTGCCGGGGCCTGTCGGCCAAGGAGGTGGGGGCCGAGCTGAAGCTGTCGTTCCGCACGGTCGAGGCGCATCGCGCCCGGCTGCTGGCGAAATTCGGCGCCCGCAAGCTGCCGGAACTGGTGGCCAAGCTATCGGGCATGCCGCTCTGACATGCCGGGCAGTCGGGCAAATGGCCCGAGAGACCGGGCAAGGGCGCTTTTCACTGTTTCCCCCATGCCCTATAAGCGCGCATGATTTGCATGCCGCCCCCCGTCCTGCCGGCGCGGGCCGGGCGAAACCGGTCGAGGATAGACATGACAGAAAAAACCACCGACGCCGATGTGGCCTTCATCAAGGCGCTTGCCGAACTGCTGCGGGAAAACGACCTGACCGAGCTTGAGGTCAAACGCGAATATGCCGAGGACAACAGCCTGAACGTGCGGGTCAGCCGCGCCGCCCCGGTCGCCGCGCCGATGCCGGCGCCGGTCGCGGTCGCTGCCCCGGTTGCCGCCCCCGTGGCCGCCCCCGCCGCCGCGGCGCCCGCCGCCGCCGAGGACCCGGCCTCGCACCCCGGCGCGGTGACCTCGCCCATGGTGGGCACGGTCTATCTGCAGCCCGAGCCCGGCGCGCCCTCCTTCGTCAAGGTCGGCACCCAGGTCGACGAGGGCGACACGCTGCTGATCGTCGAGGCGATGAAGACCATGAACCACATCCACGCCCCGCGCGCCGGGACGGTGAAACGCATCCTGGTCGATGACGGCGCGGCGGTGGAATTCGGCACCCCGCTGGTGATCATCGAGTAAGGGGCGCAGATGTTCGACAAGATCCTGATTGCGAACCGGGGCGAGATCGCCCTGCGCGTGGTCCGCGCCGCCCGCGAGATGGGAATCGCCACGGTCGCCGTGCATTCCACCGCGGACAGCGACGCGATGCATGTGCGCATGGCCGACGAATCGATCTGTATCGGCCCGCCGCCCAGCCCGCAGAGCTATCTGAAGATGTCCGCGATCATCTCGGCCTGCGAGATCTCCGGCGCCCAGGCGATCCATCCCGGCTATGGCTTCCTCTCCGAGAACGCCAATTTCGTGCAGATCGTCGAGGATCACGGCATCACCTTCATCGGCCCCTCGGCGGAACATATCCGGCTGATGGGCGACAAGATCACCGCCAAGGACACCATGAAGGCGCTGGGCGTGCCCTGCGTGCCCGGCTCTGACGGCGGCGTGCCCGACGTGGACAGCGCCAAGACCATCGGCGCCGAGATCGGCTATCCGGTGATCATCAAGGCCACCGCCGGCGGCGGCGGCCGCGGCATGAAGGTCGCCCGCTCCGAGGCGGAGATCGAGCGCGCCTTCCATCCCCCCCGGGCCGAGGCCATGGCCGCCTGCGGAAACGACGAGGGCTATAGCGAGAAATACCGGACCCCGCCCCGCCATAGCGTGATCCT
>JBFXGQ010000214.1:0-7500 GCA_050177915.1 Pseudodonghicola sp.
GCAGGGTGCCGGCGTCATAGAGGCTGCCGAACCCGTCCATCACCTGCACCGGGCGCCAGGTGGTGCCCTCCAGATCCGCCGCCTCGGGCAGCTTGGCCGAGGAGGAGACGGCGAGCCGTTCCAGCAACAGCACGAAGAGGCCGGACAGCGGCAGGCTGGACCATTCGGCATTGGCGGTGACGTGGAACAGCACCACCTGGCCCCGACCCAGCGGCTTGCGGGTGACCAGCGGGGTGCCGTCGCTCAGCGCCGCGATCACCCGGTCGGCCAGCGTCGGGTCGGGCTGCGCCATCACCTGGGCGCTGACGGTGACGTCGCCGGGGATCGGCAGCCCGGCAAAGGGCGACTCGGGCGGGAAGGGGGCCAGCGTTTTGGGTTCGCCCCAGCTCATCGCGCCGCCGACGGTGCGGCCGCCGCTGCGAAGGCGCACCGGCATCAGCGGGTCTTCGGCGGTCCGGCTGACGTCGCTGGCGGCCAGCCGCGGGCCGGCGAAGCGCAGCAGCATGCCGCCCTGTTCGACCCAATCGGTCAGCGCGGTCTTTTCTGCCGCCGACAGCGTGGCGACATCGGCCAGCACGATGACGTCGGGGTTGGCCGGCAGCATGTCGGTCAGCGCGCCGTGCAGCAGCTCGGCCGAGGGTTGCAGCGCCTGTTGCAGGTAGTGCAGCGGCGACAGCAGCTCCAGCCCCTCGCGGTCCTCGCGGCCGGCGATCAGCGCCACCTCGCGCCGGCGCAGCCGGTCGTCGGTCAGCGTCGTCGCCCCGGCCGAGCGGTGGCCCTGAAGCTCGAACCGGGTGACGCGGGCGCGCAGTTCGGCGGGCAGCGACAGCGCCGCCTGTGCCTCGGTCGCGCCGGCCTCGAACCGGACGGGCAGGCTGGCCAGCACCCGCGCGGTGCCGGCAGGATCGCGGCCCTGCGCCAGCACCGCGACCTCGCGCTGCGGCCCCGGCAGCGAGCGGTGCAGGCTCAGTTGGATGGCGCCATCGACAAAGGCGGCGGGGCCGATGCCCATCACCGATTGCCCGGTCTCGTAGACGCGCAGGTCGCCGCGGTCGCGCAGCGCGGCCAGCAGCGCGTCGCGGCCGGGATAGGCCAGTCCGTCGCTCAGCCAATGGCTGTCGAAGCCGCCTTGGGCGGCGGCGACATCGGCGGCGGCGGCGCTCAGCTGCGCTTCGGTCGGCAGCCAGGGCGCGGGCTTCAGCCCGGGCAGCCGGCTGCGCCAGACATCGGCGGACTGGAACTGCATCGGCTCCGGCGCGGTGAGGCTGAGCAGCGCCACCGGGCGGCCGGCACGCCCGGCCTCGGCCAGCTGGGTGTCGAGCAGCGCGATCCGCTCGCTCCAGCGCGGCGCGCCGGCCCAGCCGGCGTCCAGCACGATCAGCAGCGGGCCGCGCCCGGTCGCCTCGCGCTGCGGGTTCAGCACCGGGCCGGCCAGCCCGACGATCACCGCGGCCAGCGCCAGCATGCGCAGCAGCAGCAGCCACCAGGGCGTGCGGTCGGACAGGCTCTCGTCATCGCGCAGCCCCAGCAGCAGCGCCACGCCGGGGAACCGCCGCCGCACCGGCGCCGGCGGCACCGCGCGCAGCAGCAGCCAGAGGATCGGCAAGGCCAGCAGCCCCAGCAGCAGCCAGGGCGCGGTAAAGCCGATGCCGCCCAGAACCGTCATCGCGTTCCCCCGTCGAGCGCCCGGTAGAGCCAGAGCAGTGCCGCCTGGGCGCTGTCGCCGGTGTGATGCATGCCGAACTGCCAGCCGGTGGCACGGCACAGGCGGCTGAGCGCGTCGCGCCGCGCCGCCAGCCGGTCGAGATAGCGCGCGCGCAGTTCGCTGGCCTTCAGCGTCTCATGCCTGAGCGTGCCGCCCATGCTTTCGAAGATGGTGCGGCCCTGGAACGGAAAGCTCTCCTCGGCCGGGTCGAGCACCTGCAGCAGCACTCCGCGCACGCCGCGGTCGGCGGCCTTGGTCAGCGCCAGCTCGACCTCGGCCGGATCGCCGAGGAAATCGGAGAGGAAGACCGCGCGGGCATGCGGGATCATCGCCCGGTGTTCGGGCGGGGCGTAATCGGCCTCGGCCTCGCCGGCGAAGGCCTCGGCCAGCCGCAGGATCTGTTCGCGGCCGCGTCGCGGCGGCAGGCTGGTGCCGGTCAGCCCGACCCGTTCGCCGCCACGCAGCAGCAGGATCGCCAGCGCCAGCCCCAGCAGCCGCGCCCGGTCGGCCTTGCTGGGCAGCCGGTCGGAGGAGGCGAACCGCATCGAGGCGCCGCGGTCGACCCAGAGCATCACCGATTGCGCAATCTGCCATTCGCGTTCGCGCACGAATTGCTGATCGCCCCGGGCCGAGCGGCGGTGGTCTATCATGCGGCGGCTGTCGCCGGGCTGCGCCGGTCGGTATTGCCAGAAATCGTCGCCGGTCCCCGCCCGCCGGCGCCCGTGTTCGCCCAGCAGGACGGTGCCCGCCAGCTGATCGGCGCGCGCCAGCAGCGGCGGCAGCCGCGCGGCCTCGGCCTCGGCCCGGGCGCGCAGGGTCGCTGCCGGTTGTGCCACCGGGGCGGGGGCGGTTGTCACGCCGCGGCCTCGGCCCGGGTCAGGCCGGCGGCGGTGCTGTCGATCAGGTCGGCCAGGCTGTCGCCGCGGGCACGGGCGGCGAAGTTCAGCGCCATCCGGTGGCTGAGCACCGGCCGCGCCATGTCGAGCACATCCTCGGCATTCGGCGCCAGCCGGCCGCGCAGCAGGGCGCGGGCGCGCACCGTCAGCATCAGCGCCTGCGCCGCGCGCGGCCCCGGACCCCAGGCCACGGTCTCGGCCACGCGGTCCGACACGCCGGGCTCGCCGGGGCGGAAGGCGCGCACCAGATCGAGGATCAGCTCGACCACCGACTCGCCCACCGGCATCCGCCGCAGCAGGGTCTGGGCCGCCAGCAGTTCGGCGGCCGAGAACACCTCGGTCGCCGCCGCCTCGCTCACCCCGGTGGTGGCCAGCAGGATGTCGCGTTCGGTGTCGCGGTCGGGATAGGGCACGTCGATCTGCACCAGAAAGCGGTCCAGCTGCGCCTCGGGCAGCGGATAGGTGCCCTCCTGCTCGATCGGGTTCTGGGTCGCCAGCACGTGGAACGGCGCGCCCAGCGGCCGGTCCTGACCGGCGACCGTGACCATGCGCTCCTGCATCGCCTGCAGCAGCGCCGACTGGGTGCGCGGGCTGGCGCGGTTGATCTCATCCGCCATCAGCAGCTGGCAGAAGATCGGGCCGGGGATGAAGCGGAAGGCGCGGCTGCCGTCGGGGGCGGTGTCCAGCACCTCGGAGCCGAGGATATCGGCGGGCATCAGGTCGGGGGTGAACTGGATGCGGTTGCCCTGCAGCCCCATCACCGTCGACAGGGTTTCCACCAGCCGGGTCTTGCCCAGCCCGGGCAGCCCGATCAGCAGCGCGTGACCGCCGCACAGCAGCGCGGTCAGCGTCAGCTCGACCACCCGCTCCTGGCCGATGAACCGGCGGGTGATCGACGCCCTGGCCCGGGCCAGCTTGTCTTCCAGCGCCTCAATCTCGGCGACCAGATCGTCAGGATCGGACATGACATTCCTTTCGTGAGCCTTACATCGGGCTTATAGGTTGATAGTGTATAGCGCGTGAAAGAAATGGCAAAACCGATGAGCGGACAAAAACCTGTGACCCCCTCGGCCGAAGGCATCGCCGGCGCGGTGCGTGCCGCCAAAACGCGCGGTCTGCCGCCGGTGCATCTGTGGAATCCCGACTTCTGCGGCGATCTCGACATGCGCATCGCGCGGGACGGCACCTGGTTCTATCTGGGCACCCCGATCGGGCGGCCGGAACTGGTCAAGCTGTTCTCCTCGATTCTCAAGAAGGAGGATGGCAAATACTATCTGGTCACCCCGGTCGAGAAGGTGGGAATCACCGTCGACGACGCACCGTTCCTGGCCGTCGATTTCGAGGTCGAGGGAACCGGCGAGGATCAGCAGCTGACCTTCACCACCAAGACCGACGACGTTGCCACCGCCGGCCCCGACCACCCGATCCGGGTGGTGCGCGACCCCGAGACCGGCGAGCCGTCGCCCTATATCCTGATCCGCACCAACCTCGAGGCGCTGATAGACCGCAAGAGCTTTTACCGGCTGGTCGATCTGGGCGCGCATCATGACGGCTGGTTCGGGGTCTGGTCGGCCGGGCAGTTCTTTCCCATCATCCCCTCGGCCGAGCTGGAGGCCGCCTGAGCCGGCGCTATTCCGCTGCCGCGCGGCCCTCGCCCATGAACAGTTTCTGCATGTCGACAAAGGGGCCGTCGGTCAGCTGGGCGCGGATCGGCGCCCAGGGGCCGGGCGCGCCGGCGATGGCGTCATAGAGCATCCGGCTGGCGGCGAAGCCCTCGGTCGAGACCTCGGGGCCGGTCAGGATCCAGTCGAACACCAGATCGCCGTCGCGCACCGCGGTCACGCGCAATTCGCGGCCCGGTCCCATCTCGGCCTGCGGCAGCCGGCGCATCAGGTCGAGCTTCATCAGCTCCACCACCGCGTCGTCGAGCCCGGCCGCGCGCAGCACCAGCTTTTCCACCAGCGCCGGCCAGCCGAACACCAGCCGCACGTCGAGCCCGGCACCCACCTCGCGCGCCGAGGGCAGGGCGCGCGCGCCGTATGAGGTTTCGAAGACCTCGGTGATGGTGTCCTCGATGGCGAGGAAATCGGGCATCATCCGGCCCGGGAACACCGCGATCCACAGGCCGGCGCCGACCTCGAGATAGTTGAACTGCGGTTCCATCCGCACGGTCTCGCTGCACGCGGGGCAGCTGACGGTCTGGAAGGTGCCGTCGAGGATCTGCGCGCGCAGGTCCGGTCGGCGGTCGGCGTTCACGCTGTCGCATTCGCGAAAGTCGATATCGGCGCCGCAGGCGGGGCAGGTGATCATGGTCGATCTGAACAGGGACATGGGGGCTTCCTTCGCTGCGGTCAGAGGTCTTCGAGCCAGGCGGTGGACGGGTGGTTATCCTTGAGCTTGCCGCTGTGATAGGCGGCGTAGAGTTCCGAGAACCACTCGGCCGGGGCGCGGAACTGGTATCCCGTCACCCCCTTGGCGCGGGCCGAGGCGAGATAGCTGACCCAGTCGTCGGTATCGCTTTCGTGATAGACCCGGTTGCCGATGGTGCAGGCATCGGCCGAGACTTTGGTCGCCCAGGGGCTGTTCTTCGACCGGGCGCGGTCGACCCAGATCTCGCAGTCGCGGCGGCGGCGGTCCCATTCCTCGGCATCGCAGCCGTTGGGGGCGGGCACCGGCGGCGTCGATCCCTTGCCGCCGGCGATATAGTCGGCGACATAGGTCTGGTCGAAGTCGAACTTGTCGGCCACCGCCTGGGCCACCGGGCGCACGTCCGACCGATATTGGCGCCAGCCGCCGAAA
The DNA here is from genome assembly GCA_050177915.1 of Pseudodonghicola sp. Taxonomy (GTDB): domain Bacteria; phylum Pseudomonadota; class Alphaproteobacteria; order Rhodobacterales; family Rhodobacteraceae; genus Pseudodonghicola. The sequence goes on from JBFXGQ010000214.1 coordinate 5,401, forward strand.
CTGTCGGTATCCTCGCCCAGATGCTTGCGCATGAAACCGATCTTGTCGTCCACCGCATGGGCGACCTCATGCAGCGTGTTCCAATTGAAATAGCTGACCGGCTCGTCCTCCTTGGTCTTGTAGAGATCGTCCTGCGGGCCCAGCTCGACCTCCTGGCTGATGGCATAGATCGAACTGGTCTTCGCCTCGCCCTCGTGCATGGCGACGATCTTCTTGACGAAGTTGAAGTAGGACCCGTCCTGCACCCCGCCGCGATGCGAGAAGCTGAGGAAGCTGTCGTTGTCCAGCGTGGCGCTTTCGGGCAGCGCCGCCATCAGCTGGTAGAACCGGCGCAGGTTGGGGGCGGCGACGTCATAGTCGGTGTCGTCGGTGATCTCTTTCTGGTAGCCGCCGCCGCCATCGGGGACCCATTCGGCCTTGGACAGCTTCAGATCGCAGCCGAAGCGTTCCTTGAAGGCCACCGCGACCACCTTGCGCTGGACCTCGGGCTCCAGCGTGTTGATGACCTTGTCCAGCACCTTGGTCGTGTCGGGATCGGACAGGAAGGCGCGGATGTCCTCGGGGGCGGGTTCCTCGTTCGCCGCCAGCTTCAGCCGCAGGAGCCCGGCGGGGATCTGCGCGCGGGCGGCCTTCAGCTCGGCCATCGCGGCGGGATAGTCCTGGGCGGCGGCCTTGGTCTCGGCCTCGTCCAGCGCATCGCGGGCGGTGTCCAGCTCGGGCTTGATCAGGTGACGGTTCTTGTTCTTCTCCAGCTTGCTGTTCAGCTCGAACCGGATCTGGTCGCGTTCGGCCACATAGACCGCGTGCTTGTCCAGCAGCGTGCGCAGCGCGCGCAGCGTGGCGATGGAGGTCTCGATGGCGGTGCTGGCGGCGGCGCGTCGGCCACGGTCGCGCCGGGCGTCGGTCATGGCGGTCTCGACCCGGATCCGCTCGGCCTCGATATCGTCGCGCCGGGCGTCGTATTGCGCGTGATGCGCCAGCGCCGCGGCCAGGGTGCGGGCCACCTCGGCGGCATCGCAGAGCTGGTCGAACTGGCCCATTTGGGTGGCGATGTCGCGGCAGCCGTCCACCGCCTGGCGCAGCTTGTCGCGGGCGGTGTCGAAATCGTCATCGGCGGCGGCGCGCGCCTCGCTCAGCTGGGCGCGGGCGGCGTCGAGCAGATCCTTGACATAGAGCGAGGAGGGCTGGCCGCGCAGCGCGTTGAGCGTGGTTTCGGCCGCCTTGATCGACATCTTCAGCCCGTCGGCATCGCCGTCGTCGATGCCGGCGATGGTATCGAGCACCCCGGCGAAGCTCGCCTGTCCCTGCAGCACAGCCTCGGCGGTGGCGCAATCCGACACCAGCTCGTTGTACAGCGCGATGGCGGTGTGGAAATCGAACGCCGCCGCCTTGGCCTGCGCATTGTCGCGCTTGCCCTCCAGCCGGGCGACCATCGGCGCGATGGCGGCGGTGTCGCGCTGCGAGACGGCTGCGAGCGCCGCCAGCGCCTCGTCGCGCGCCTCGGTGCACCGGTCGTAGAGGTCGACCTCTTCGGCGACCTTCTCGCAGGCGTCGGGAAAGCCTTCGAGCTTGCGCAGCGCGCCGGCGAACTGGTCGATCTCGGCGTCCTTGAGCGCCGCGTCGTAGCGCGCCTTGAGCGCCGCGATCCGGTCGTGCGCGGGGCCGAGTGCGACGTCGTCGCGGTCGAGCAGATCCTGGATCGCCGGTTCGGCGGCGACCCGGGCGCGGTCATAGGCGGGGTGATCCGCAATCGCCTTGCGCACCCGGTCGATCAGATAGGAGGTGCTGTAGATCTGGTTCAGCGCCACGCGATAGGCGTGCTGGTCCATCAGCGCCTCGATGCCGGCGATGGCGGCGCGCAGCTCGGCGATCTGGCTGGGGATGGCGGGGTGATCCAGATCCTTGGCCTTGGGCTTGATGAAGATGTCTTTGAAGGCCTTCGCCGCCTCCTTGTAGTATTCCGCCTGGTCCAGACAGGGGCGCAGCAGCGCGTCCGCCCCCTTTGCCAGCGCCTTCACCCGGGGGATCTGCCGCGCCGTCAGCGCCGCCTCCAGATCCGTCAGCAGCCGGTCCAGCCGGGTGATCTCATCCGCCATGCCG
>JBFXGQ010000215.1:0-7468 GCA_050177915.1 Pseudodonghicola sp.
CGGATGCGCATCCGCACCCGCCGCTCGGCCGGCAGGTGGCGGTTCAGCCGCTTGTTGATCAAACCGAACAGCCCGACCACGATCAGCGTCAGTAGGATGAAATACATCGCCAGGATCGGGTAGGGGATGAAGGGGTTGAAGGTCTTGTCGGCGAAGTAGCTGGCGTAATAGAGCGCGTCGCCCCGCTGCTGCAGCGCCGGGAAGCCGGAGAAATAGACCAGCGTGGTGGCGTGGAACAGAAAGATTGCCTCGTTGGTATAGGCGGGCCAGGCCAGCCGCAGCATGGTCGGCCAGGTGATCTTGCGGAACTTGTTCCAGCCGGAGAAGCCATAGGCATCCGCCGCCTCGAGATCGCCGCGCGGGATCGACAGCAGCGCGCCATAGAAGATCTCGCCCGAATAGGCGGCGGTGTTGAAGAACAGCACCACCAGCGCCCCCAGCCAGGCCGAGGTGAAGGGGCCGAAGAACGGCGACACCCCCTTGAGGCTGAGGAAGAGGAAATAGGCGAAGAAGAACTGGATGAACAGCGGCGAGCCGCGGAACAGGAAGATGAACCATTCGGCCGGCTTGCGCAGCGCCGCATGCGACGAGGCCTTGCCCATCGCCAGCGCGGTGGCCAGCAGGAACCCCGCCAGCAGCGCCAGCACGCCGAAATAGATGTTCCACATCATGCCCGAGCCGATCAGCGTGAACTGCTGGCACAGGGTGAAGTCGTCGCGCGGCAGCAGCCGTTCGCCGATGCCGATCGCCCGCAGGCCATAGTCCTGCACGGTCTGCCAGCAGCTCATGGCGGGCCTCCTGCGGTGCGTCGCGCGGCCTCGCCGGCGGCGGTGGCCTGGCCGTGCGACAGCCGGCGCATGATCCGGGTCAGCGCCACTTCGGAGACTTTGGTGAAGGCGAGATAGAAGATCAGCAGCGCCAGGAAATACCACATCCGCCAGTCGCCGTGGGGATAGTCGGTGAACCGCGCGGTCTTCGACCCGCCCAGCTCGCGCGCCCAGTAGACGATATCCTCGACCCCCAGCAGGAACAGCAGCGGCGTCGCCTTGATCAGCACCATCCACAGGTTCGACAGGCCGGGCAGCGCATAGACCCACATCTGCGGCACCAGGATGCGCCAGAACGCCTGGCGGTGGGTCATGCCATAGGCCTCGGCGGTCTCGATCTGCGCCCGCGGCACCGCGCGCATGGCACCATAGAGCACGTTGCCGGCAAAGGCGCCGAAGACGATGGCGAAGGTCAGTACGGCCAGGAAGAAACCATAGGTCTCGTGCACCCATTGCGGCGAGGTGCCCAGCGGCAGCTTGGCCTGGGCGCAGACCACGAAATCGTTGCCCTGGCGGATCGGCTGATCCCAGTCGGGGCATTTGATCTTGTGCCGGACCCATTCAAAGGCCTGGTCCAGCGCGATCACGAAGAACAGGAAGAACGCGATGTCGGGCACGCCGCGCACGATGGCGATATAGCCTTTGCCCAGCCAGCGCAGCGGCAGTACATGCGACCGCGCCGAGGCAGCAGCGCCGAAGCCGAACAGCAGCGCCGCCGGCGCGGTGATCGCCAGCAGCAGCAGCACGACCCCGAACGAGCCGTAAAAGGCCATATGCTTGCCCGTGGTCAGATAGCAGGCAAGCCACTGCCATTGCGGCAGGGTCGAGGGGTCTGAACAGACGCTGAAAATGGCGGGCCTCGTGCGGCTGGCGGGCTCTGGGGCTGGCTATATGGGGCGGCGGGCGAGGGGGCAGTCCGGGCCCCGGGCGGTGTCCCGCCCGGAGCCCTGCGATCGGCGCAGGATCAGAAGTGCGGCGAATCCTCGCCCAGATATTCGACGATCAGCTTGTTCAGGCTGCCGTCGGCCTTCATCGACTTGATCGCCGCGTCGAACTTGCCGCGCAGCTCCGGGTCGGACTTGCGGAAGGCCATGCCGATGCCGCCGCCCAGCGGCAGGTCGTCGCCGACGAAGACCATCTCGCCGCCGGATTCCTCGACCACCGGGATCAGGTAGTCCTTGTCGGCCAGCACCGCGTCGGCCTCGCCGGTGCGCACGGCGGCGACGGTCTCGTCCGGGCTGGGGAATTCCAGCAGGGTGGCGCCGGTGGTGGCGATATGGGCTGCCTGGATGGTGCCGGTCTGCGCCGCGATCACGCCGCCGGCGATATCGGCGTCAGCCGATTTGCCGACATAGGCCGAGGGCGAGGGGGGCGTGTAGTTTTCCGAGAAATCGACGACCTGCTTGCGTTCGTCGGTGATCGACATGCCGGCGATGATGGCGTCGTAGTTGCCGCTGACCAGGTTGGGGATGATCGAATCCCAATCGTTGGTCACCCATTCGCAGGTCAGCTCGGCGCGTGCGCACAGCTCGTCGCCCAGCACCCGCTCAAAGCCCGCGACCTGGCCGTTGTCGTCGATGAAGTTGTACGGAGGATAGGCGCCCTCGGTGCCCAGACGGACGGTCTGTGCCAGCCCCGCGCCGGCGGTCAACGCCAGCATCGCAGTGCCGAGAATGAGCTTCTTCATGATTGATAACTCCCATTTATTATTAAGTTTTTAGGCCGCGTGGGATGTCGAGGACAAGAACCCGCGCAGGCGTTCGGATTTGGGCGCGCCGAACAGGATGTCCGGCGCGCCCTGTTCTTCGATCAGCCCCTGATGCAGGAACACCACGTGGTTCGACACATCATGGGCCATCTTCATGTCATGGGTGACGATCAGCATGGTCCGGCCCTCGCTGGCCAGATCCTTGATCACCTTGACCACCTCCTGCTCCAGCTCGGGGTCGAGCGCACTGGTCGGCTCGTCGAACAGCAGCGCCTCCGGCTCCATGCACAGCGCCCGGGCGATCGCCGCCCGCTGTTGCTGGCCGCCCGACAACTGCGCCGGATAGGCGTCGCATTTGTCGCCGATCCCCACCTTGTCGAGGTATCGGCGCGCCGCCGTCTCGACCTCGTGACGGTCGCGGCCCAGCACGGTGACCGGCGCCTCCATCACGTTCTGCAGGATGGTCATATGCGCCCACAGGTTGAACTGCTGGAACACCATCGACAGGTTGGTGCGGATGCGCAGCACCTGCTTGGGGTCGGCGGGGCGGCGGTGCAGCCCCACGCCGCGCCATTTCACCGGCTCGCCCTTGAACAGGATATCGCCCTTCTGGCTGTCTTCCAGCAGGTTGGCGCAGCGCAGCAGGGTGGATTTGCCCGACCCCGAGGACCCGATCAGCGACACGACATCGCCCTTGTGGGCGGTGATGTCGACGCCCTTCAGCACCTCCAGCTCGCCATAGCACTTGTGCAGGTCGCGGATCTCGATAACGGGGGTCGTGTCGGACACGGAGGCTCCCATAGGTTGCGGCTTTAACATGGTACTAGGGCGGATAATTCGGTTCATTGCAACTTGCAAAACGCCGGATCTGCCGCCGGAACCGGCGAATTGACCATAGGTCAGCCGGTTTTGTCGCCACTTCGGCGGCCGCCTGCGCGGCGGCCGATTGTCCGCAGTCCGGCCCGCAGACCGAGGCGCTCCGGCGTCACGGGACGCCAGTTCGGACAGCCCGGTTGGTCGGTCGTTTGGGCGCTGCCGCCGGTCACTATCCGCGCGCGGCCTTCTGCCGGGCGAGCGCCGAGTCGCGGTCGTTCACCCCCAGCAGGTTCGACACCAGCCGCAGCAGCGCGTCCTCCTCCTCGGCCCGGGTGCCATCGGCCAGCACCACCGACCACGCGGCCTCGACCACGGCGCGGCGGTCCTCATAGGCGACGGCGTCCTTGATGGCGCGGGTGAAGCGGACGGTATCGGGCGCCTCGGCCTCCAGTGTCTCGGCGCGGCCGCGCAGATGCGCCACCTCGAAGGGCGACAGCCCGTAGCGCGCGCCGACGATGCGGTCGATGCGGTCGCGCTCGGCCTCGGCGTAATCGTTGTCTGCCCGCGCGATCCGCACCAGCAGCGCGGTCAGCGCCAGCCGGGCATCGTCTTCGGTCAGGGGATCGGGGGCGGGCTGGACCAGCCGGGACAGGAATTCGCGGAACATGGGAAGGATATAGACCCCGGCGGCGCCGGCGCCAAGGCCGCGGATCACCGGCGGGCGATCACCCTTTCGCGCGCAGCCTCGCTGTCGGCAAAGCTCAGCCCCATGGCCTTGCGTGCCTCCTCGATGATCTTCAGCTCGCCTTCCTTCTGGGCGCCGTCGGCCAGCACCACCTCCCACAGCGCATCCAGCGCGGCGAGCCGTTCCTCCAGCCCGGTGGTCTCGCGGATCAGCTTGCCGAAGGTGTCGGTCTCTGGCGCTGCCGCATGCAGCTTCTCGCAGGTGGCGCGCACCTTGGCGGCCTCGATCGCGTTATGGGCATACATCCGCGCCAGAATGCGGTCGATCAGGCTGATCTCCTCGACCTGATAGTCGCGGTCGGCTTGCGCCACCCGCACCAAGAGCGCCCCCAGCGCCAGCTCGGCGTCGGGATCGGGCAACGGGGCCGGCGCGGCGGGCCGGAACGACTGGAAGAGTTTCTTCAGCATGGGCCGGACCCTAGCCGGATTCCCGCGGCGCGCCAAGCGGGCATCAGCCGTCGCAGCCCGGGACGATGACCAGATCGCCGGTCGAGACCGGATCGCGCAGCGCCTTGGCGGCCTGATAGCCGGCGCTCTCGTAGCAGGCGACCGCCTGCTCGTAGCTGTCGAACTCGATCACCACGGTGCGCTTGCGGCAATGCCCCTCGCGCTGGTCCTGCGGCGCGCCGCGGACCAGAAAGCGGGCGCCATATTCGGCAAAGGGCGCGGCATTGGCGGCGCGATAGGCCTCATAGGCCTGCGGGTCGTCGACATCCACATGGGCGACCCAATATCCCTTGGGCATGGTCTTGTCCTCCTCTGCGCTGCGCCGCGACTCTGGCCGCCGGGGGCGGGCTTGGCAAGGGTCAGCCGGTCAGCCGCGGGCAGCCGAAGCGCAGATCGTCCAGCGATATTCCGCCGGGGTCGCGGTTCTCCACCGTCATCCCGGCGATTCGCGCGGCGGGATCGAACAGGGCGACCGGGCTGATGCCCGCGGGCAGCCGCTGCGGCAGGGTGGCGATCACGCGGCCGTCGCGGGCATAGAGGGTGATGTCCACCGCCCCCGACTGCTCCGAGGCATGGCCCGGCGCCGGCCCCAGCGCGGTGACATAGTCGGTGTGGATCTTCAGTCCGACCGCACAGGCGTCCTCGTGGAACAGCACGGCGACGGCGCCTTCGCCGCGCGCCTGCGGGTGCGGCTGGCCCAGTGGCCCCAGCGGATAGAGCGCCATCGACCCGAAGGCCCGATGCAGCGACAGGCTGACGACCTGCCCGGGCAGACCCGGGCGCAGCCGCAGCGGCGCCGAGGGGGCCCCGCGCAGCGCATCGTGCGGGCCGCCGTCGTCGATCCGCAGCGGCTCGGGTCGCTGGCCGGCGAAGGCCTCGCCCAGACGGCCGCCGGGAAAGGCGATGCCATGGTCGAAGTTATAGCCCGGATAGGGTTTCGGCGGCAGCCGGTCGAAGTCGACAAGGGTTGGGGCCAGCGGCTCCAGCGCGTCATAGGGGATCCGCTGCACCTGCTGGGCGAAGGCGGGGGAGGCGAGGAGCGCGAAGAGGAAAACGGGCAGGCGCATGGGGGCCATCGGTTGCGGATCTGTCCATGATGCGGCATCGCGGGGATTTGGCAATGACCTGCGGCCGGGTCGCCAGTCCCGGTTGCAGATCCGCCAATTTCCGCGACACTGGCGGAGCTGGGAGAGAGAAGGCAAGGGAGGGAGAGTTGCGATATTTGGTTCTGGCGCTCGCCGCGGCGGGCGCGCTGGCCGGCGGTCAGGTCTCGGCCGGGAACAGCGGGCCGGCTCTGACGCGACCCGAGACAGGGATCGTCGAACACGGCGGCGGCTGCCGAAAGAGCTCGCCGCCGGGCAAATGCTGTCACATGCAGAAAAGCACCGGCAAGGTGCATTGCCACTGAGGCACTGAAAGCGCGTCCCTGAAGGGGCGTCCCTAAGAGGGGGCGGGCGCCGCGCGCGCTTTCATCTTGGCCCAAATACCTCCGCCGGAGGCACGCCCCGCAGGGGCGTTCGGGGCCTGCGCCCCCGGCCAGGCGCCTTGGCGCCTCGCCGGTTTAGCTGATCGGGCTCAGACCAGCCGCGAGCATTCCTTGGCGGCGCGGACGAAATCCTTGAACAGCGGATGCGGATCGAAGGGTTTCGACTTCAGCTCGGGGTGGAACTGCACGCCGATGAACCAGGGATGGTCGGCCCATTCGACGATCTCGGGCAGCCGGCCGTCGGGCGACATGCCCGAGAACACCAGACCGCAGTCCTCCAGCTTGTCGCGGTACTTGATGTCCACCTCATAGCGGTGGCGGTGGCGTTCCTCGATATTGAGCGTGCCATAGACCTGCGCCACCTTGGAGCCTTCCTTCAGCACCGCGTCATAGGCGCCCAGCCGCATGGTGCCGCCCTTGTCGTCCTCGGTGCTGCGCTTGACCTTGTAGTTGCCCTGCACCCATTCCTTGAGGTGATAGACCACCGGCTCGAACCGCTTCTTGCCGGCCTCGTGGTCGAATTCCTCCGACCCGGCGGTGGTCAGCCCGGCGACATTGCGCGCCGCCTCGATCACTGCCATCTGCATGCCCAGGCAGATGCCCAGATAGGGCACCTTGTGTTCGCGGGCGAATTGCGCCGCCTTGATCTTGCCTTCCGTGCCGCGCTCGCCGAAGCCGCCGGGCACCAGGATGGCGTCATAGCCTTCCAGATAGGGGGCCGGGTCCTCGTGATCGAAGATCTCGGCATCGACCCATTCGATCTTGACCTTGACCCGGTTGGCCAGCCCGCCGTGGGTCAGCGCCTCGGCGATCGACTTATAGGCGTCTTCCAGCTGGGTGTACTTGCCGACGATGGCGACGCGCACCTCGCCCTCGGGGTTCTCGATGCGGTCGGCCACATCCTCCCAGCGGGCCAGATCGGGGCGCGGCGCCGGGCTGATCTGGAAGGCGTCCAGCACCGCCTGGTCCAGCCCTTCGGCGTGATAGGCCAGCGGCGCCTCGTAGATCGACTTCAGGTCCAGCGCGGCGATCACCGCCTCGGGCCGCACGTTGCAGAACAGCGCCAGCTTCTCGCGCTCCTTCTGCGGGATCGGCCCTTCGGAGCGGCAGACCAGGATGTCGGGCGCCAGGCCGATCGAGCGCAGCTCTTTCACGCTGTGCTGGGTCGGCTTGGTCTTCAGCTCGCCGCTTGCCTTGATGAAGGGCAAGAGCGTCAGGTGCATGAACAGGCATTGCCCGCGCGGCTTCTCCTGGCTGAACTGGCGGATCGCCTCGAAGAACGGCAGCCCCTCGATATCGCCCACCGTGCCGCCGATCTCGCAGAGCATGAAATCGACCTCATCCTCGCCGATGCGGATGAAATCCTTGATCTCGTTGGTGACATGCGGAATCACCTGGATGGTCTTGCCGAGGTAGTCGCCGCGGCGCTCCTTCTCCAGC
>JBFXGQ010000216.1:0-7451 GCA_050177915.1 Pseudodonghicola sp.
TTTGTCCGTGATATATTGCTGGATCGCGCCCGACTGGCTGAGCTTGAAATCGCCGTCCACCAGCACCGGCGCCTCGCCCAGCTCGTTGATATTCTGGCGATACTCCGGCGTGCGCGCCTCTCCGTTGAAGAAATCGACATAGACCGGCTCCCAGTCCAGCCCGCTCAGCTGCAGCGCCAGCGCCGCCTTGTAGGAATTGCCGCTTTCGCCGAAGCAATAGAGTTTGATGGTCATCCGTCCTGTCCTCCCGAGGTGCATGGGGCTGCTGCCGGAGTTGAGTATTTGAAGCGAGAAGAAGCAAGGGCGGCGGCGCCCGGAAACCGAACGTTAACCCTGTGTCTCGCAATCTCCGCGATGCGGTACAGGCTGGAGAGCCGATGACCGCGCGAGGAGAAGCCCCGCCGTCCCGCCCGTTCCGGCGGCGCCGGACGGCGGGGTGGATCTGCCTTGAGCCTTCTCTTCGCTGCAAATACTCCCGCCGGAGGCTCCCTCAGGTCGCATCCGGGCGCTGCCTTCGCCATATGCCGAGCCTCCTGCTTCACCGGCTCAGCGTTTTCTGTCGTCGAGCTCGGCGTTGAACCGGCGCAGCCGGAACGCCAGCTGTTCGGGGTCGGTGACCGCGTCGAAATTCTCGAACAGGAAGGACAGCGCCTCGCCCTCGTCGAGCCCGGCCTCGGCCGCGAAGGCGCGCAACCGGCGAAAGCCGTCCTCGGTCATGGCGACCGGGAAGCGGCGGGTCAGGCGGAAGCGCTTGGGCATGGTCCCCTCCCAGAGATCCGGCCGGCAGGGGCGCGCCGCGGCGGGCGCGCCCGGCCGGGATCAGAACTGATCGGCCGCGAGGCCCATCACCGTCTCGGCGCCGCTTTCGATGCGGCTCAGGTGCAGGGCGGTGGCGGGCAGGCGGCGCGCCATGTAATAGCGGCCGGTCATCAGCTTGGTCCGGTAGAAGTCCGGGTCAGTGGTGCCGCCGGCCAGCGCCGCATTGGCGGCCTTGGCCATCTGCGCCCACATCAGGCCCAGGCAGACATGGCCGAACATATGCATGAAGTCATAGGAGCCGGCGAGCGCGTTGTTGGGGTTCTTCATGCCGTTCTGCATGAAATACATCCCCGCCGCCTGCAGGTCCTTGGACGCCTTCTTCAGCGGCTCGATGAAGTCGCGGTCATAGGCCTCGTCGGCGCCGGCGTTCTCCTTGCAGAAGCCCTTGACCAGCTCGAAGAAGGCCATCACGTGCTTGCCGCCGTCCTGGGCCAGCTTGCGGCCTACCAGATCCAGCGCCTGCACGCCGTTGGCGCCCTCGTAGATCATCGCGATGCGGGCGTCGCGGGTGTATTGCGACATGCCCCATTCCTCGATGTAGCCGTGGCCGCCATAGACCTGCTGCGCCTGCACCGTCATGTCGTAGCCCTGATCGGTCAGGAAGCCCTTGATGACGGGGGTCAGCAGCGAGATCAGCCCGTCGGCCGCCTTGTCGTTGCTGCGATGCGCCTGGTCGATCAGCGTGGCGCCCCAGAGGATGAAGGCGCGGGCGCCCTCGGTGAAGCTTTTCTGATCCATCAGGTTGCGGCGGATGTCGGGGTGCACGATCAGCGGATCGGCCGGGCCGTCGGGGTTCTTGACGCCGGTCACGTCGCGGCCCTGCAGCCGGTCCTTGGCGTAGATCACCGCGTTCTGATAGGCGGCCTCGGCCTGGGCCAGCCCCTGCATGCCGACGCCCAGGCGGGCCTCGTTCATCATGGTGAACATGGCGCGCATGCCCTTATGCGCCTCGCCGACCAGATAGCCGGTGGCGCCGTCGTAGTTCATCACGCAGGTGGAGTTGCCGTGGATGCCCATCTTCTCTTCGATCTTGCCGACCGAGACGGCGTTGCGCTCGCCCAGGCTGCCGTCTTCCTTGACCAGGAACTTCGGCACGATGAACAGCGACACGCCCTTGATCCCCTCCGGGCCGCCGGTGATCTTGGCCAGCACCAGATGGATGATGTTGTCGGCCATGTCGTGGTCGCCGGCAGAGATGAAGATCTTCTGCCCGGAGATCTTGTAGCTGCCGTCGGCCTGCGGGTCGGCCTTGGTGCGCATCAGCCCCAGATCGGTGCCGCAATGCGGCTCGGTCAGGTTCATGGTGCCGGTCCATTCGCAGGACACCATTTTCGGCAGATAGGTGGCTCTCTGTTCGTCCGAGCCATGCGCCAGGATGGCGCTGGCGGCGCCATGGGTCAGGCCCTGATACATGGTGAAGGCCTGGTTGGAGGCCGAGAACATCTCGCCCACCGCGGTGGAGATCAGATAGGGCAGGGCCTGGCCGCCGAATTCCTCGGGCATGTCCAGCCCGGGCCAGCCGCCGTCCTTCATCTGTTCGAAGGCCGCCTTGAACCCGGTGGGGGTATAGACGACGCCGTTCTCCAGCCGGCAGCCCTCGGTGTCGCCCACCACGTTCAGCGGATGCAGCACCTCGGCGCTGATCTTGCCGGCCTCTTCCAGGATGGCGGCGGTGAAATCGCGGTCCAGCTCGCTATAGCCGGGGGTATCGGCGCTGCTGACGTTCAGAACCTCGTGCAGGACGAATTGCATGTCCTTGGTGGGTGCGGTGTAGCTGGGCATTTCGGGCCTCCCGTTGGTCTAATTTCGGTGGTCGGGTTTCGGTGTCCGGTTTCGGCGAACGGTTTTCGCTGGCGGCGGGCCTATTCGGCCGCCTCGGCATCGTTCATCGACGCGATCACCCGCTCGCCCCATCTGAGCTGATCCTTCAGCTCGGTGATCGCATGGTCGAGCTCGTCGCGCTGGCGTTCCATGTCGGCCAGACGCGCGCGGGCGATGTCATAGGTCCGCGACAGCTGGGTGTGCTGCTGGTCGCCGATGTCGTAGAGGTCGAGCAGTTGCCGGATCTCCTCCAGGCTGAAGCCGAAGCGCTTGCCGCGCAGGATCAGCTTGAGCCGGGCGCGGTCGCGCTTGCTGAACAGTCGTTTCTGTCCCTCGCGTTTGGGGAACAGCAGCTCTTTCGATTCGTAGAAGCGAAGAGTGCGCGGCGTCACTTCGAATGCGTCGCACATTTCGCGGATCGTCATCAGTCGTTCGGGCATCATACAGTCTCTTGCGGCCTTGGTCCTGAGGTTCAGCTGCCTGCTCGCGGCCTCGTATACAACAGGATGTTGACGTTTACGTAACCTGGACGTTGCGTCACGTTGTGAGATGACGTCAGATCACATTCCGACTTTGGCATTAAATTGAAGAAATGTCATTTTGTCTTTAGTTTTTAAGGCACTGGAATATCGGTCGATGCGGCGTCGGGGCGGCGATGACGCGCCGGCGCGGAACGGCGCCGGGGACGAACAGGGAAATCGCAGGGATATGAACGCGCTGGGGCGCGGCGCCGAGTGTCCGGTTGCGACCGGTCGGGGCGCCGGTCCGGCGGTTCCGGCGGTCTGCCGCCGACGGTGCGGCGCGACGATATGGCCGGGCTGACGCGGATATCCTCCGGTTGCGACGGGGCGGCCGGCGGGTACGAATCGCATACCGCCGGGTGCGGTGCGGGCGGGGCGCGCGCGGGTGCAGGCAAATACTGCCCCGGTGGTTTGACGCGGTGGGGTCTGCCATCCCGTCGCGGCCATCAGGCCGGCAGAGGTGCGGCTGCGACCCCCGTCGCCTAAGCCTTGGGCACCGCCAGTGCGGCGGTCGCATGACGTTGCGTTCGCCTCAGCCGAGGGCGTGCAGCGTCTCCTCGCGCATTTTGGTCAGCTCGTCCAGCGCCTCGTCGAGCTGCTGGCGCTGGCTGTTCAGCTCCTTCAGCTGCCGGTCGGCCATCTCGATAAAGGCCTGCAGCTGGGCGCGGGTGCCCTCGTTTTCGTAGATCAGCAGCCACTGCCGGATTTCTTCCAGCTGAAATCCGAACTTGCGCCCCCGCATGATCAGCGTCATGCGCGCGCGTTCGCGCGGGCCGTAGTAACGGGACCGCCCCTCGCGCTCGGGGGTCAGCAGCTCAATATATTCATAATATCGCAGCGTGCGTGGAGTCACATCGAACTCGGCGCACATTTCCTTGAAGGACAACCGCGGATCGGACATTGCACTTTCTCCCTCGCGGCGCAACTTATGGCGACGCCGGAGCAAGCGCAATGGCTGGACTTGCCCTCGGGGGGAGGGGCGGATCATAAAGAACAAATGACCAATTTCAGGAGACCCGCGCCATGACGAACCCCGAGGCGAAGAAGGTCAAGATGGCACAGCAATTCATCGGGGCGCTGCCCCATGCCCGGGCTCTGGGGATGCAGCTGACCGACATCGGCAACGGCCGCGCCGTGATCACCATGCCCTATTCCGAGGCGCTGATCGGCGATCCCGAGACCGGGGTCATCCACGGTGGCGCGGTCTCTGCGATGATGGACACCTGCTGCGGCGCCGCGGTGATGAGCCACCCGGCCGCCCCCGGCGGCACCGCCACCATCGGGCTGCGCATCGACTACATGCGGGCGGCGACGCCGGGGCAGGCGGTGACCACCACCGCCACCTGCTATCACATCACCCGCAACGTGGCCTTTGTCCGCGCCACCACGGTGGACGAGAACCCCGACCTGCCCGTCGCCACCGCGACCGGCACCTTTACCGTGGAGAACCGCTGATGGCCCGCCCCCGTCCCGAACCGATCCAGGTGGTCAAGCAACGCCGCGACGCCGCGCTCAGGGCGCTGGTCGAGGCCGTGCCCTATATCCGTTTTCTCGGCATCACCTTCGACCGCCGCGGCGATGAGCTGACGGCGGTGCTGAACTACGACGAAAAGCTGATCGGCAACCCCTTCCTGCCGGCGCTGCACGGTGGCGCCACCGCCGCCTTTCTTGAGGTGACCGCGATCATCACCCTGGGCTGGTCGCAGCTCTGGCCGCAGATCGAGAGCGGCGCCCTCGACCCCGAGGCGCTGGCCGCCGGCAAGCTGCCGCGGCTGCCCAAGACCATCGACATGTCGGTCGACTACCTGCGCTCGGGCCTGCCGCGCGACGCCTATGCGCGGGCCCGGATCAACCGCTCCGGCCGGCGCTATGCCTCGGTGCATGTCGAGGCCTGGCAGGATCACCACGACAAGATCTATGCCCAGGCGACCGGCCATTTCCTGATGCCGCCGGCGCCGGTCGCAGACGGCGACGCCGCGGAATGAGCCAGCCGGCGGCGTCCGCCGTCCTCACCCACCGGCGCATTCTGGGCATCGCACTGCCCATCGTGGTCTCCAACGTCACCGTGCCGATCCTCGGCGTGGTGGATACCGCGGTGGTCGGCCAGCTCGGTCAGGCGGCGCCGATCGGCGCGGTGGGGCTGGGGGCGATCGTGCTGTCGTCGGTCTACTGGATCTTCGGTTTCCTGCGCATGGGCACGGTCGGGCTGACCAGCCAGGCGCTGGGCGCCGGCGACCGGGGCGAGGTGGCGGCGCTGCTGACCCGGTCGCTGCTGATCGGTCTGGCCGGCGGGCTGGCGCTGGTCGCGCTGCAGGCGCCGGTGTTCTGGGCCGCCTTCCACGCCGCCCCGGCCAGCGCCGAGGTCGAGGCGCTGGCCGCCGGCTACCTGCGGCTGCGGATCTGGTCGGCGCCGGCGGCGATCGCCATCTACGGCATCACCGGCTGGCTGATCGCGCAGGAGCGCACCCGCGCGGTGCTGGGGCTGCAGCTGTGGATGAACGGGCTCAACGTGGGGCTGGACCTGTGGTTCGTGCTGGGGCTGGGCTGGGGCGTGGAGGGGGTGGCCTTCGCCACCTTCCTGGCCGAATGGTCCGGGCTGGCGCTGGGGCTGTGGCTGTGCCGCGCCGCCTTTGCCCGGCCCGAGTGGCGCGATGCCGCGCAGGTGTTCGACCGCGGGCGGCTGCGCCACATGATGGCGGTCAATGCCGATATCCTGATCCGCTCGCTGCTGTTGCAGGCGATGTTCGTGGGCTTCCTGTTCGTCGGCGCCGGCTTCGGCGACGCGACGCTGGCCGCCAATCAGGTGCTGATGCAGTTCCTCACCTTCTCGGCCTTCGCGCTCGACGGCTTCGCCTTCACCGCCGAGACGCTGGTGGGCCAGGCGCTGGGCGCGCGCGCCCGCGACCGGCTGCGCCAGGCAGCGGTGATGAGCAGCGCCTGGGGCCTGGTGGTGGTGCTGGCGCTGGCAACGGTCTTCGCCGTCGCGGGCGGCGCGATGATCGACCTGATGACCACCGCGCCCGAGGTGCGCGCCCGCGCGCGCGATTTCCTGCCCTATGTGGTGGCAGCGCCGGTGCTGGGGGTGGCGGCCTTCATGCTGGACGGCATCTTCATCGGCGCCACCGCGACCAGGGACATGCGCAACATGATGGCGATCAGCTTCGCGATCTACGCCGCCGCCGTGGCGCTGCTGGTGCCGGCCTTCGGCAATCACGGGCTGTGGTTGTCGATGCTGATCGCCTTCGCCGCGCGCGGCATCACCCTGGGCCTGCGCTACCCGGCGCTGGAGGCGCGGGCGGCGGGGTAGGCGCCCGGTCCTTCGGCCGCGCGCCCGGGTGAGCTGCGGGCGCCTCCGGCGGGAGTATTTCGGGCGAGAAGAAGGGGCACGCGCGCTTCTTCTCGCTTCAAATACTCAAGATCCGCCGCGGCGGGGCAGGCGACCGGCGCGCCGGTTCAGAGCAGTTGCAGCAGCTTTTCCGGCGGCCGGCCGATCACCGCGCGGTCGCCGCGGATCGCCAGCGGCCGTTCGATCAGCACCGGATTCTCCGCCATCGCCGCCATCAGCCGGGCGTCGTCGTCGGTCTTGCTCAGCCCGAGTTCCTTGAAGCGCGCCTCGCCGGGGCGCATCATCTCGATCGCCGGCGGGTTGCCCAGGGCGGCGCGGGCCGCGGACAGCTCCTCGCGGCTCGGGGCATCGTCCAGATAGCGGCGGACGTGCAGGTCGACGCCGTGTTCCTCCAGCAGCGCGAGGCCGGCGCGGGATTTCGAGCAGCGCGGGTTGTGCCAGTATTCGATCATAGCCAGTCCTCTCTCTTGGTGCCGACCGCCTCGGCCAGGGTGGCGAAGCCGTCGCGCGCCAGCAGCGCGTCGAGGCCGTTCACGATCTCGGGCACCAGGCTCATGCCGCGATAGACCAGCGCGGTATAGAGCTGCACCGCGCTGGCGCCGGCGCGGATCTTGGCATAGGCGTCCTCGGCCGAGGATATGCCTCCGACGCCGATCAGCGGGATCGCGCCCTGGGTCAGGGCGCTGAGCCGGGCCAGCACGCGGGTGGATTTCTCGAAAAGCGGCGCGCCGGAGAGGCCGCCCGTCTCGCCGCGATGCGGGCTGGCGAGCCCGTCGCGCGCGAGCGTGGTATTGGTGGCGATGATCGCATCGAGCTTCACCTCGCGCGCCACCTCGGCGATATCGGCCAGTTCGGCCTCGGTCAGATCGGGGGCGATCTTGAGGAAGACCGGGATCGGCCGGGCCAGCGCGTCGCGCGCCGCCATCACCCCGGTCAGCTGGGCG
>JBFXGQ010000217.1:0-7449 GCA_050177915.1 Pseudodonghicola sp.
CGGCTTGTTCAGCACGAAATCCGGGTTCTCGCTGCCGTCGTCCTTGTAGCGCATCTCGTCGAACAGGTTCACACCCAGGCCCGACCGCTTGATGGTTTTCAGGAACTGCTTGGGGATGATCATGTCGGTGTCGACGTTGATCAGGGGCAGGGGTGCGGCGACGCCGGTGATTTTCTCGAACTTTTCCATCAAACCCTCCTATGCGGCTGCCCGTGTTAATCACGGGACCGCGTCGAAAACAAGAGAGCGGGCGCCAGAGCTGGCCTGGTCCGCCCGCGTTTTTCGCGGTTTCAGCGCCTGCCGCCCGCGCTGCGCAGGAACAGCGACATGGCGACGATGCCAGCGCCGTTGAACAGCAGCTCGATCCCCAGCAGGATGCCCAGCAGTGGCACCGAGACCACGGCGAAATTCACCCCGATATAGGCGGCCAGCAGGATGGTCACCGCGCCCGACAGCAGCATCGGCCAGAAATAGGGCGTCTGCCGCATCATCCAGGCGAAGCTGAGCCGCAGGATGCCGCCGGCGGCCAGCAGGATCAGCACCAGCATCGCCAGCGAGATCGCCCCCTCCAGCGGGTTCGACAGGAAGGAGAAGCCGAGGAAGGCCATCAGCACCCCCATCAGGATCGCGAGGAACCGGCCGCCCAGGGCAGTGCCGGAAAGGCCGGCGACGATCTGCGCCGCGCCCGCGATCAGGAACAGCACCCCGGTGATCGTCGTCACCGCCAGCGAGGCCGCCACCGAATTGGCCAGCGCGAAGACCCCGAAGGCCATGAACAACAGGCCGACCAGCAGCCATTTCACCCAGTCACGCATGTCACGTCTCTCCTATAGGTTGGGGCGAGGCTACAACTTTCCCCCGCCCTGTAAACCCGGTTCAGGGCGTCGGCAGCAGCTGCGGCGTCGGTTCCTCGGGGCGGAGGACCCAGTCGTAGACCCGGGCGATCTGCTCGGCCTTGCGGGCCCAGGTATAGTGGTTTTCCACCTGCGCGCGCGCCGCCGCCCCCATCGCGGGCAGGGCGGAAGGATCCTGTGCGAGCGTTTCCAGCTGCGCTCGCAGCGCCGCCACGATCTGTTCCCGCGCTCCCATCGGCAGCTTGAACCCGGTGCCGGGCGTCACCAGTTCGGCCGGCCCGGCGTAGTCGCAGATCAGCGGCACCACCCCCAGCGCCATCGCCTCCAGCACCACGCCGCCGCCGAATTCGCGGATCGACGGGAAGGTCAGCAGATTGGCCTGTGCCAGCACGTCCTGCACCCGGTCGTGTGGCAGCCAGCCGTGAAAGGTGATCTTTTCGGCCACGCCGGCCTGCGCGGCTCGGGCGCGCAGTTCCGCCTCCATCGGGCCGGCGCCGACGATGTCCAGCACCAGCGCCCCCGATTGCAGCAGCGGCACCGCCGCCTCGATCAGCATGTCGGGCCCCTTGTAGGGCACCAGCCGGCCCAGGAAGCAGCCGCGCAGCGGCGGCGCGATGTCCTGCGCCGCCCGTTTGGTGAACCGCGCCGGGTCCACCGCGTTTTCCGGGATATGAATGCAGCGGTCCTGGAACCGCGCCGGGATCTCGCTGCCGGTGTGGCGCGATCCGGTGAGGATCGCGCGGCTGGCCTTCAGCATCCGCATCCGCCCGGGGCGCAGCTTGTAGAGGCCGCGGACGTAGGACAGGAACTCCCGCTCCTGCCGCCGCTCGCGGTCGAACCCCTTCGGCCAGGGCACGCCGCCGTTCAGCGGGCCAAGGACGAAGGGCACGCCGGCGCGGGCACATTTGGCCGCGATCGGGCTGTTCGAGGTGGGGCTGAGCGGGGTGACGCGGTGAACGATGTCATAGTCGCCGGCCCGGATCGCCGGCCCGAACTGCTTCCACAGCAGATGTTCGAAATAGGGATAGCCCAGCGACGAGAGCGCCTGCAGCACGGTCCAGCCCTTGCCCTCGCCCATGCGCAGGCGTTCGGCCAGCTTCCACAGCGGGCGCATCACCAGGTCGGAATCGATGGCGGTGAAATCTTGCCCCTCGATCCAGCCGGCGCGCAGGATGGCGTCGCGGTTGCGCAGATGGGTGACAAGGTGGACATCGGCGACCCCGCGCAGGGCCGCGGTCAGGGACCAGCCGATCAGCGGCACGCTGGCCCATTCGGGGTTCGCCGCCTCGGCGATGACGAGCACCCGGGGTCGGGTCATGCGCAGTCCTTCCGCAGTGAAACCCCGCCCCTGCGGTCGGCAGGGGCGGGGCGATGCAGTCAGCTTACATCAGCTCGCGCACGTCTGTCAGCCGTCCGGTGATGGCGGCGGCGGCGGCCATGGCCGGGCTCAGCAGGTGGGTGCGTCCGCCGCGGCCCTGACGGCCCTCGAAATTGCGGTTCGAGGTGGCGGCGCAGCGCTCGCCGGGGCTGAGCTGGTCGGGGTTCATCGCCAGGCACATCGAGCAGCCGGCGAGGCGCCATTCGAAGCCGGCGGCCAGGAAGATCTCGGCCAGGCCTTCTTCCTCGGCCTGGGCGCGGACCAGGCCGGAGCCCGGAACGATCATGGCGCGCATGCCGTCCTTGACCTTCTTGCCCTTCACGATCTCGGCCACGGCGCGCAGATCCTCGATCCGGCCGTTGGTGCAGGACCCGATGAAGACCGTGTCGATCTCGATATCGGTCAGCTTCTGGCCGGGCTCCAGCCCCATGTATTCCAGCGACCGGCGGGCCGCGTCGACCTTGCCGCCGGTGAAGTCTTCGGGCGCCGGCACGGTCGCGGTGATCGGCAGCACGTCCTCGGGCGAGGTGCCCCAGGTGACCACGGGGGCGATTTCCGAGGCGTCGATGGTGATCACCTTGTCCCAATGGGCGTCGTCGTCGGAAAAGAGCGTCTTCCACCAGGCCAGCGCGGCTTCCCATTGCGCGCCCTTCGGCGCATGCGGGCGGCCCTTGATGTAGTCGAAGGTGGTCTCGTCCGGCGCGATCAGGCCGGCGCGGGCGCCGCCCTCGATCGCCATGTTGCAGACGGTCATCCGGCCTTCCATCGACAGCGAGCGGATCGCCTCGCCGCAATATTCGATCACATGGCCGGTGCCGCCGGCGGTGCCGGTCTTGCCGATCACGGTCAGGGTGATGTCCTTGGCGGTGACGCCCGGATGCAGCTTGCCGGTGATCTCGACCTTCATGTTCTTGGACTTGGTCTGGATCAGGGTCTGGGTGGCCAGCACATGCTCGACCTCAGAGGTGCCGATGCCATGCGCCAGCGAGCCGAAGGCGCCATGGGTGGCGGTGTGGCTGTCGCCGCAGACCACGGTCATGCCGGGCAGGGTCCAGCCCTGTTCCGGGCCGACGATATGCACGATGCCCTGGCGGACGTCGTCCACCGGGTAGTAGTTGATGCCGAAGTCGCGGGCGTTCTTGTCCAGCGCCTCGACCTGGATGCGGCTTTCCTCGTTCTCGATGCCGTTCACCCGGTCCGGGGTGGTCGGCACGTTGTGGTCCGGCACCGCGATGGTCTTGTCGGGAGCATGCACCTTGCGGTGCGCCATGCGCAGACCCTCGAAGGCCTGCGGGCTGGTCACCTCATGCACCAGGTGACGGTCGATATAGAGCAGGCTGGTGCCGTCCTCGTCCTCATGCACGAGGTGGGCATCCCAGATCTTGTCGTAGAGTGTCTTGGGGGACATCTGTCCTCTCCCGTTCTTGCTTGGATTTTGGCGTGCGCGGGGCTGGCGCCGCTTATAGGCGGGCCAGAACGGTACGGGTGGCCCCGAAGAACCGCTCGCGCAGACGCGCACGGTCCTGAAGATCGAGATGCGGGGCAGTTTCCTGTGTCATGCCGGTTCAGATACTCTTCGCCGGGGCCGCAATCAAGCTCGGAAACCGCCGCGGCAGGGGCGGCGAGGCCGCAAGGCGCGGTGGAACGGACGCTTGCCAGACCGGCCGATCCGTTCCAACCTGATCGGCAGGGAGGGCCGCGATGGACAAGGAAATTCTGCCGCCCCAGGTGGATTCGCTGGTGACCGGGCTCTGGGCCAAATCGCTCAGGCTGGTCGAGATGTTCCTGACCCCGGGCTGGCGGCAGAACCAGATCCTGATCGTGCTGGGGCTGATCGCACTGGCCTGGCTGCTGCGGCTGCTGACCGCCGCCCGGGTGCAGGAGTGGACCCGCGCCCGCGACGGCTGGCCGAAATGGCGGCTGCGGATGCTGGTGCAGGTCCGCCAGCGGCTGGCGCTGATCTATTTCACCATCGGCGCCTGGCTGGTCTACGGGCTGATGCGGCAACTGACCTGGCCGTCGCGCAGCTATCTGATCGGCGTCGCCGCCACGCTGGCCACCGCCTGGCTGGTGATCGCCATGCTGTCGCGCTTCGTGCAGAACCGCACGCTCAGGCGGGTGCTGACCTGGGGCGCCTGGATCTATGCCACGCTCTATGCGCTGGAGCTGCTGAACGATGTCCTGACCTTCCTCGATTCCCTGCAGCTGAGCATGGGCACCCTGAATGTCTCGGTGCTGACCGTGCTCAAGTCGCTGCTGCTGGTGGTGACAATGCTGACGCTGGCGCGGCTCTTGACCCAGGCCGCCACCCGCAGCCTGCAGGCCAACGAGGATATCTCGCCCTCGATGCGGGTGCTGGCGATCAAGGCGGTGCAGGTGGCGCTTTACGGCATCGTGATCCTGGTGGGCATCCGCGCCATGGGGTTCGACCTGACCGGGCTGGCGCTGCTGTCGGGGGCGGTGGGCGTCGGCATCGGCTTCGGGCTGCAGAAGGTGGTGTCGAACCTGGTCTCGGGCATCATCATCCTGCTCGACCGCTCGATCAAGCCGGGCGACGTGATCAGCCTGGGCGATACCTTCGGCTGGATCGATTCGCTGGGCGCGCGCTATGTCTCGGTGGTCACCCGCGACGGCAAGGAATACCTGATCCCGAACGAGGATCTGATCACCAGCCAGGTGGTGAACTGGTCGCATACCAACAAATTCGTCCGGCTCGACCTGAACTTCGGCACCTCCTACGGCGACGATCCGCACAGGGTCCGCACGGTGGCGGTCGCGGCCGCCGCGGGCGTGCAGCGGGTGCTGGGTCATCCCACCCCGCCGGTCTGCCATATCGTGGGTTTCGGCGACAGCAGCGTGGATTACGTGCTGCGGTTCTGGATCACCGACCCCTCGGACGGGCTGACCAATATCCGCGGCAACGTCTTTCTGGCGCTGTGGGATGCCTTCAAGGAAAACGGGATCTCGATCCCCTTCCCGCAGCGCGAGGTGCGGCATCTGAACGATCCGCCGCGGCTTGCGGCGGAGGACAAAATGAGGGAGGGAGAACCATGAAGCCGCCGATCGCGGTCGCCGCCTGTGGTTTTATTGAAATTTTGCCCGCGGCTTGCTACCTTAACAATACCCTGCGCCGGGGGTCAGGCCGGCGTATCAGAAGGAGGACTATGTCCTGTCACCCAATGCAGAAGCGGCACTGGCCGCTGATGACCGGGCCGGTGGTATGAAGGCCCGCCCCCTGCCGAACAGCGAAGAGCTGCTTGCGCATATCCTTACCTCGCTCGACGACGACAAGGCCGAAGACATCGTGCAGGTCGACCTGCGCGGCCGCACGTCGATCGGCGACTACATGGTGATCGCCTCGGGGCGGTCGAGCCGTCAGGTCGCCGCCATGGCCGAGCATCTGGTCGAGAGCCTGAAACAGGACTGCGGCGTTCTGGCCAAGGTCGAGGGCAAGGACATCGGCGACTGGGTGCTGATCGACACCGGCGATGTGATCGTGCATCTGTTCCGGCCGGAAGTGCGCGAGTTCTACCAGCTGGAAAAGATGTGGGTGCCGCAGAGCGCGGCCAGCCGCTGACACAGCGCGGCCCCGCCTGAGCGCGGGCCGCTGAATGGACGTTGAATGCGCATCCGGATTTGCGCCGTCGGCCGTTTGCGTGCCGGGCCCGAGAAATCCCTGATCGACGATTACCTGACCCGCTTCGACCGCAGCGGCCGGACCCTCGGGCTGGGGCCGGTGGAGGTCATCGAGGTCGAGGATCGCAAGAATGCCGGCATGGCGGCCGAGGCGGCGCTGCTGCGCCGGGCGCTGCCCGCCGGCGCGGTGATCTGCACCCTGGACGAACGTGGCAAGCTGGTCTCCTCTCCCGATTTCGCCGACCGGCTGGCCGGCTGGCGCGACCAGGGGCGCGGCGATCTGGCGCTGATCATCGGCGGCGCCGACGGCATCGACCCGGCCCTGCGCGCCGAGGCCGATTTCAGCCTGTCCTTCGGCAAGATGGTCTGGCCGCATATGCTGGTGCGGGTGATGCTGGCCGAACAGCTCTATCGCGCCGCGACGATCCTGTCGGGGGCGCCCTATCACCGGGCCTGAACGCGGGGCCTGAGCCACCGGCCAGCGGGTCAGGAATGGGTCTTGGGCGGAATCCGCAGCAGCACCGCGCGCGAGTCCGACCCGAACTCGCGGCGATAGATCATCCCTACCGTGAGCAGCACCGCCAGCATCAGCGGCACCGGCCCCAGCAGCCAGGCCGCCGCCGCCAGCGAGAAATAGGTGGTCCTCAGTCCGCGGTTGAAGCTGCGCGCGGCGCTGATGCAAAGCTCTGCCGCCTGATCGGCGCGGGCATAGGCCTGCGGGTCGTCGGGATCGTTCGGCACCGCCCCCATCACCACCGAACAATAGCCAAACAGCCGGTTCGCCCAGACGAATTTCAGAAAGGCGCTGGTCAGGAACAGCAGCGCCACCAGCAGCTTGATCTCCCAGACCACGCGGGGTTCCGCGCCGAGCGCCAGGTCGCTGGCCAGCCCCGCGACCGGGTCGGGGTTGCGGATCAGCGCCATGCCGCCGCCCAGGGCGATCACCGCCGCCGAGGCGAAGAAGGCCGTGCTCTGGCGCAGATTGCCGATCAGGGTGGCGTCGAATATACGCGGCTGGCGGGTCACCATCTGCCGCATCCAGTCGCGGCGGAAGTCGGCCATCAGCTCGGCCACCGACCGGCGGCTCTGCGGCGGGTTCTCGATGCGCCAGCCGATCCCGGCCCAGGCGATCAGCAGGGCGGCAAGCGCGCAATAGTCCAGCGGCGAGAACAGGGAGAGGCGGTCGATCCAGGTCACGGGGCGCACCCTAGGGCCAAAGCCAGCATCTTGTCATCAGGTCAAATTGGTCATATCAATTTACCAAAAGGAGGCGCCTATGGAGATGCCACAACCCGATCCGGCGATTCTGGCCCGGAAGGACCGTCTGGTCCAGCGCCTGTCGCAGGTGCTGCCCGAGGGCGCGGTGATCCATGATGTCGCCGAGACCCGCGCCTATGAATGCGACGCGCTGACCGCCTACAGATGTCCGCCGCTGCTGGCGGTGCTGCCGAGCACGACCCAGCAGGTCTCGGACGTGCTGCGAATCTGCCATCAGGAAGGTGTGCCGGTGGTGCCGCGCGGCTCGGGCACCTCGCTCGCCGGCGGGGCGCTGCCCACCGCCGACAGCGTGAAGATCGGAAG
>JBFXGQ010000218.1:0-7448 GCA_050177915.1 Pseudodonghicola sp.
ATGTCGAATTCTCGAACGAGGTCTGGAACTGGCAGTTCCAACAGGCGCATTGGGCCAACGAGATGGCGCAGAAACGCTGGGACACCGACAACGCCTGGGTGCAGTATTACGCCCTGCGCGCCAGCGAGGTGGCGCAGATCTGGGCCGAGGTCTATGGCGCCGCGGACCGCGCGCGGCTGGTCAACGTGATCTCGACCCAGACCGGGTGGATCGGGCTGGAGGGCTTTATCCTCGATCCGCCGCTGCTGGCCGAAGAACGGCCCGAGGCGCCGAAACCCGCCAGCCATTTCGACGCCTATGCGATCACCGGCTATTTCGGCGGCGCGCTGGGGAACCAGGACCGCGCGCCGATGATCCGGCAATGGCTGGCCGACAGCCTGGCAGTGGCCGAGGCGGCGGCGGCCGACAAGGGGCTGGCCGACGCCGAGCGCGACGCCTATGTCGAGGCGCATAAATACGACGCCGCCTCGGCGCTGGCCTGGGCCGAGCTGCGCGACGGGCTGGGCAGCGGCGACGACAGCGGCACCATGTCGTGGATGCTGGGCACTGTCTTTCCGCATCACGCCGGCATCGCCAAGACCTGGGGGCTCGATCTGATCATGTACGAGGGCGGCACCCATGTGGTCGGTCTGGGGCCGATGGTGGACCAGGACGACCTCACCGCCTTTTTCACCCATCTGAACTACACCCCCGAGATGGCCGCGCTCTATACCGAGCTGATCAATGGCTGGCAGGCCGCGGGCGGCAGCCTGTTCAATGTCTTCGCGGATGTGGCCGTGCCCAGCAAATGGGGCAGCTGGGGGGCGCTGCGCCACCTGTTCGACGACAACCCCCGATGGGCCGCGATCAAGGCGTTTCAATGAACCGGGTCGTCAGCGTGATTCTGCCGGCCCATGACGAGGCCGACTGGATCGGACCCTGTCTGGAGGCGCTCTGCGCCTCGGAGCCGCTGCCCGAGGGGTGGCGCGCCGAGGTGATCGTGCTGCCGAACGGCTGCCGCGACCGCACCGCCGCGCTCGCCCGCGCCCGTCGCGCGGATTTCGCCGCCCGGGGCTGGCGGCTGGAGGTGATCGAGATGCCGCAGGGCAGCAAGCTCGGCGCGCTCAATCGCGGCGACGCGGCGGCCAGCGGCGCGATCCGGGTCTATCTCGATGCCGACGTCACGCTGTCGCCGCCGCTGCTGGCGCAGATCGTCCGGGCGCTGGCGACCGAGGCGCCCCGCTATGCCAGCGGCACGCCGCAGGTGTCGCCGGCGCGCAGCGCCGTGACCCGCGCCTATGGCCGGTTCTGGACCCGGCTGCCCTTTGTCACCACCGGCGCGCCGGGCTTCGGCGTCTTCGCCATGAACGCCGCCGGCCGCGCCCGCTGGGGCGCTTGGCCCGACATCATCTCGGACGACACCTTCGCCCGGCTGAACTTCGCGCCCGGGGAACGGCTGCGGCTGCCGGCCAGCTATCGCTGGCCGCTGGTCGAGGGCTTCGTCAATCTGGTCCGGGTGCGGCGGCGGCAGAATGACGGCGTCGCCGAGATCGCGCAGCATTTCCCCGCGCTGCTGGACAATGCCGATGCCGCCCGCCCGCGCCCCGCGCAACTGCTGCGCCTGGCGCTGCGCGACCCTTCGGGCTTTCTGGCCTATGGCGCGGTGGCGCTGGCGGTGAAATCGCCGCTCTTCCGCAACCGCAGCCGCTGGGCGCGCGGGCGCTGAACGCTCAGTCCGAGGCGGCCATCGCAGCGGCGAAATGGCGGGCCAGCAGGGCGGCGCCGGCATCGGCGTCATGGCGGGCCAGCACCCGGGCGCGACCGGCCTGGCCCATCGCCTCCAGCGTCGTCACCGGGGTGGCGATCAGATCGGCCACCGCATCGGCCAGCGCCTGAACATCCCCCGCCGGCACCAGCCAGCCGGTCGCGCCCGGGCGCACCAGCTCGGGGATGCCGGCGATATAGGTGGCGATCACCGGCCGCGCCGCCGCCATCGCCTCCATGATCACCATCGGCAGCCCCTCGGCGAAGCTGGGCAGGATCATCGCATGCGCCGCCGCCAGTTCGGCGCGCACGCCGGCCTCGTCCAGCCAGCCGGTGAGGGTGATGGCCCGCTGCAGCCCGTGATCGGCAATCGCGCGTTCCAGATCGCCGCGCATCTCGCCGTCGCCGACCAGCACCAGATGCAGATCGGGGTGCTCCGCATGCAGCCGCGCCATCGCGCGCACCAGCATCATCTGGCCCTTCTGCTCGGCGAACCGGCCGATCGAGACCAGGCGCGGCGGGCCCTTGGGCAGCGGCAGCGGATCGGCGAAGGCGCCGGGCTCGATGCCGCAATGCACCACCCGGATCCGCTGCCAGGCGCTGAAATCGGCCCAGCGGTAGAGCTGGCTGCGGCCGAACTGGCTGATCCCCACGGCAAAGGCCGCACGGTTCAGCTTGTCGCCCAGCGCCAGCGCCTCGGGGGCATCGAATTCCTCCGGCCCGTGCACGGTGAAGCTGTAGCCCGGCCCCCCCAGCGCATGCGCCAGCATCGCCACGGTGGCGGAATTGGTGCCGAAATGGGCGTGCATATGCCCCACCCCCGCCGCCGCGCAGCGGTCGGCGACATCGGCGGCCTCGGCCAGATAGACCAGATGGCGCAGCCGGCCCGCGGGGGCGGCACGCCCTGCCTTCATCGCCAGCCGGAAGGCGCCCCAGACCCGGCCCGGATCGCGCAGCGCCCGGCCCGCCAGCCCCGCCAGCAGCCGCCGCGCGCCGCGGTCGAGCACATAGTCGGTCGCCGCCGCCTCCTCGCGGTCCTGGGCATCGACCAGCGGCACCGTGCCACGCCGCATCGCCAGCCGCAGCACCTGGGCGCCGCCGCGTTCCAGCGCCCTGAGCTCGCGCCGGATGAAGGAATGCGACGGCAGCGGATAGGTGTTCAGCACATAGGCGATCTTCACGGTGTGGTCCTCGGCAGCGACGGCCCCCGGACCCTAGCCGCTGCGCCGGCGCGAGAAAAGCGGCGCCCGCCCGGGGCCGGGTCCGGCCCGGCGAATTGTTTCCCCGGGCAGGGAAATATGCGTCTTTTCCATGGTTTCCTTGTCCAACGGCAACGTCTGCCGGCCGATTCCGCCACCGCGCCCGGCCATGATTGACCCGACCCGACCGGCCCCCTAGCCTGCGCCAACAATCCCCCCAAGGGGCAGAGGCAGACCGACAACGTGAGCAAAGTCCTTACCGCATTCCTGGGCAACGGCCTGATGGCGCGCGCGCTGCGCAGCACCTCGTGGCTGATGCTGAACTATGGCGGCGCCCAGGCGCTGCGGCTGATCTCGAACCTGATCCTGACCCGCATCCTCTACCCCGAGGCCTTCGGGCTGATGGCGCTGGTCTCGGTGGTGACGGTGGGGCTGTCGCTGTTCTCGGACATCGGCATCGGCCCGGCCATCGCCCAGAACCCGCGCGGCGACGACCGCGATTTTCTCGATACCGCCTGGACGCTGCAACTGATCCGCGGCTTCGGCCTGTGGGCCGGCACCTGCGTGCTGGCGCTGCCGGTGGCGCAGTTCTATGGCGAGCCATCGCTGGCGATCTATCTGCCGATCGCCGGGCTGGCCTCCATCATCTCCGGCTTCACGCCGATGAAGACCGAGACCGCCCACCGCCACCTGATGCTGGGCCGGCTGACGGTGATGGAGCTGCTCAGCCAGGCCATCGGCATCACCGCCATGGTGCTACTGGCGCTGAGCACGCGCTCGGTGATGGCGCTGGTGCTGGGCGGGCTGTTCCAATCCGCCGCCCGGGTGATCCTGACCTATTATTTCCTGCCCGGCCCCGGCAACCGGCTGCGCTGGGACCGCGACACCGCGCATGAGATCATGCGGTTCGGTCGCTGGATCTTCCTCAGCACCGCGCTGTGGTTCCTCACCAGCCAGGGCGACCGCCTGGTGCTGGGCCGCTTCCTCAGCCTGGACATGCTGGGGCTTTACAACATCGGCTATTTCCTCGCCAGCTTCCCCACCCTGCTGGGCTATTCCGTCACCAACCGGCTGCTGATCCCGATCTTCCGCGACCGGCCGGCGCAGGCCTCGGCCGAGAATTTCCGCAAGCAGCGCCTGCTGCGGATCGGCCTGATCGCCGGGATTTGCGGGCTGTCGCTGGTGATGTCGCTGGCCGGGCCGGGGCTGGTCGGGCTGATG
Source organism: Pseudodonghicola sp. (assembly GCA_050177915.1). Taxonomy (GTDB): domain Bacteria; phylum Pseudomonadota; class Alphaproteobacteria; order Rhodobacterales; family Rhodobacteraceae; genus Pseudodonghicola. The sequence continues at coordinate 4,164 of JBFXGQ010000218.1, forward strand.
TACGACGACCGCTATCAGGCCGCCGGCGCCATCGTCACCCTGATGGCCTGCGCCATGGTGCCCTCGGCGCTGGGAATGACCTACGATCAGGCGCCGCTGGCAGCCGGCGACAGCCGCAGCTATTTCGTCTATTCGGCGGTGCGCGCGATCGCCCAGGTCGGGCTGATCCTGCTGGGGGTGGTCTGGTACGGCCTGTTCGGCGCCATCGTGGCGATGGCGCTGGCGCAGATCGTCGCCTATCCGGCGCTGGTCTGGCTGGCGCGACGGCATCGGGTCTGGGACCCGCTGACCGATCTGGGCTTTGCCCTGATCGGCGGCGCCGGCTGCGCCTTCGCGCTCTGGCTGCACTGGCCGCTGATAGCGGAACTGCCGGGCGCCGGTTTCTGAGCGTCCCGCCGGACGGCGGAAGACTGCGCGGCGCGGCTTACGCGGTCTTGTCCGACCGCCGGCGGCGGCGTCCGAACAACCGACCGAACAGACCGCGCCGTTGCCGGGTGTCCAGATAGGGGACCGAGACCACCGGGCGGATGCCCAGATCGCGCTCCATATGCGCGGCGGTGCGCATCACCGGGTTCCGCAGCTCCAGCGCAAAGGCCAGCACAAGCGCCAGCATCACGCTGGCCATGGCGCCGACCAGCGCCAGTTTCTTGCGGCTGCGGGTAAAGGGATAGTCGGGCACGGTGGCCGGTTCGATCACCGTCAGCCGCTCGCTCTGTGCCTGGGTTTCCAGCCGATAGCCGACCTCGGCCTCGGTGCGGCGGGCCGAGGCGTCCTCAAGCTGCACCCGCAGCTGCTCCAGCTCGCGCTCATAGGCGCCGACGCGACGTTCGATCTGCGGCGAGGTCTGCAGTGCGCCTTCCAGCTCCGCCTTGCGGTCCTCCAGCACCTTGGCCTGCGCCTCCAGCGTGGTGAGCTGCTCTGCATAGTCCGCCAGCTTGCGTTCGGCGGTGGCCGGGCGTTCGTTCTGACGCGCCAGATCCGCCGCCCGTTCGATGCTCACCCGCTCGCGCGAGATGGTCAGCAACTCGGCGTTGATCGAGGCGATCTCGGAACCGCGGATTTCCAGCGTACTGGGCAGCGCCAGCGAATGTTCGCGGCGGTAATCGGCCAGCCCCCCCTCGACCCGGCCGATCTGCTCGCGCAGCGTCTCCTCGCGCGCGGTCAGGAAGGCCAGTGTCTCGCGCGCCTGCTCCAGCCGGGTCTCATTGCTCAGCTCGATGGTGCGCTTGGCGAATTCATGGGCGATCTGCTGGGCCTGCAGGCCGGTGGGCATCTCGGCGGATACCGTGACCACCGACACCCAGCCATTGTCGCCGCCGCTGCCCGCAAGCCCGCCGATCCGCACCGACGTGCGCAGCAGATCGACCTTTTCGTTGGGGCTGAGCGCCGGCAGGTCGGCATAAAGGCCGTATTGCTCGATGACGCTGAGCACGCTGTCACGCGCCATCACCCGCTGTTCGATCAGCCGCAACCGGCGCGAGGCCGATCCCTCGACGGTGCTGCGCGCCAGATCGTCGGCGATCTTCGGCTGCACCACCTGGATCACCTCGACGGCACGATAGGAACGCGGCTGTTTCCGCGCGATCGCCACCGACAGCACGCTGCCCACCAGGATCACCAGCAGGATCAGCCAGCCGCGGCGGCGCAGCATATCAAGGATATCTTTGAACGAATGAACCGGACCCATGCGACCTACCTCAATTCCGCGCGGGTCGTGCCCGCCGCCCGCAGTCCGGGCCTTTGCCCGGAGTGACACCACAGCATGCGGGCAAAACTAAGGCGATTTTACGCTCAGCCTGCGGAGCGGGCGCGGTTGAGCACGACGCCCAGCAATTCGGTCTGCTCGCCCAGGATCTCCTCGCAGGCGCGGATCTCGTCGGCGAGGGTCCGGGTGCCGTCGGCCACCAGCAGCACCGCGTCCACATGCGGCAGGAAGGCGGCCGCATCGTCGTGCGACAGCACCGCCGGCAGATCGTAAAGCACCACATCGGGATCCAGCGTCAGGATCATCTCGTCCAGCGCCCGGATGCACAGCGGATCGTGCAGCGTCTCGGCGGCATTGGAATCGGCGGCATCGGCCAGCCCCACCGCCAGCCCGTCCGAACAGCGCAACAGATGCTCCACCGGCGACAGCGCCCCGTCCAGAAAGGCGTCCATCCGGCCGTGGCCGTGGATGTCCAGCGCGGCGGCGACGCCGGGATCGCGGCGGTTCATATCCATCAGCACGGTGCGCGAGCCGGGCACGCGGGCCAGGCTCAGCGCCAGGTTGACCGCGGTGAAGGTGGCGCCGCAGCCCTCGGTGGGCGCGCAGATCGCCACCCGGCGCCAGCCCTGGCTGCGCAGGGTCTGCATCAGCCGGGTGCGCAACAGGTCGAAGGCGCGCGCCGTGGGAGTTTCGCGGAACAGGCTGACCAGCGCCGGAGCGCGGCGGCCGCCGAGCCCCTGCACCCCCGGCTTGACCCGGTGCAGCCGGTCCCAGGCGTCGGGCAGCGTCGCCGGCAGGTTATGGCCGCGCTGCGCCCGCGCCATCACATCCTCGGCGGAGCGGCGAGCGGCCTTGCGACGGAAGATCTTTCGCTCCTGACGGTTCATCTCGTCCGTTTCGTCCCAAGCGGCCCCCGGCAGAACTCCGGTCTCGTCAAAGGCCGCGCTTGCATCAACGTAATCTCTCATGCCCAATCCTCCAAATCCGAGATTGCCGAAAACCGTGCCGGTCACACGCCCGTGCGGCGAACCACCACGCCGATGGTGCGCACCATCAGCGACAGGTCCTGCCACAGCGACATCGAGCGGCAGTAGACGGCATCGACATGGGCGCGATAGCTGAAGCCCTTTTCGTTGCGGGTCGACACCTGCCACAGGCCGGTGATCCCCGGCTTGACGGACAGGTAGCAGGAGGCATCGCCATAAAGGCCCAGCTGTTCCGGCATCATCGGGCGCGGGCCGACCAGGCTCATTTCCCCGGTGAGCACGTTCCACAGCTGCGGCAGCTCGTCCAGCGAGGTCGCGCGCAGCAGGGCGCCGACGCGGGTGATGCGGGGATCGTTGCGCAGTTTCTGGTTGGCGTTCCATTCCGCCCGCATCGCCGGATCGTTGGCCAGATACTCGGCCAGCCTCGCGTCGGCGTCGCGCACCATGGTGCGCAGCTTCATCAGCCGGAACTTGCGGCCGCCGCGTCCCAGCCGCGGCTGCCAGTAGAACGGCTGGCCGCCCTCGATCCACAGCGCCAGCGCGCAGAGCAGGATCACCGGCAGGGTGATCGGCAGGGTGATCAGGGTCAGCGCC
>JBFXGQ010000219.1:0-7416 GCA_050177915.1 Pseudodonghicola sp.
CTCCCCCCAGCCCCGGTGCCCCCCATTTTCACACTTGATGTGGCCGAGATAGGTCGATAAAAATCCCGAGATAAACACTCAGATACTCCGAGCCATCCAGCCAGACGCCAGACGAGCCGGGACGCCATCAGGAGCACCTGCTTATGTCCCTTCCGCCTGTCGCCACCCCCGTTGTCGCCACCCCCGACGAGATTCTGCAGGCCCGCGCCGCCCGTCCCGAGCTGCGCGCGCGCGATCTGGCCGCCTCTCTGAACGTCTCCGAGGCCGCGCTGGTCGCTGCCAACGTCGGCACCACCGTCACCCGAATCGCCGCCGATCCCGACCGGCTGATCCCCGCCGTCGCCACCCTGGGCGAGGTGATGGCGCTGACCCGCAACGAAAGCGCGGTGCACGAGCGGGTCGGCACCTATGAGAATTACACTCCCGGCCCCCATGCCGCGATGGTGCTGGGTGCCGAGATCGACCTGCGGATCTTTCCGAAGCACTGGGTCAACGCCTTCGCTGTGGTCGAGGAAAGCGACAAGGGCACCAAGCGTAGCCTGCAGGTCTTCGACGCCCATGGCGAGGCGGTGCACAAGGTGCATCTGAAACCGGCCTCGGACATCGCCGCCTTCGACGCGCTGGTCAAGGCGCTGGCCACCGGCGACACCGACCGCAGCTATGCGACCACCCCGCGCCCGGCCCCCGAGGGCGCCCGCATCCGCGCGGACAATCTGGACATCCTGCGCAAGGAATGGGACCGGATGACCGACACCCACCAGTTCCTGCGGCTGGTCTCCAAGCTGAAGATGAACCGGCTGGGCGCCTATCGCGCCGCCGGCGCCCCCTATGCCGAGCGGCTGGACACCGCCAGCGTCTCGGACATGCTGGAACGCGCCGCCGCCGATCAGGTGGAGATCATGCTGTTCGTCGGCAACGCCGGCTGCATCCAGATCCACGGCGGCACCGTCAGCACCATCAAGCCGATGGGGCCCTGGCAGAACGTGCTCGACCCGCGGTTCAACCTGCATCTGCGCGCCGATCACCTGGCCGAGGTCTGGCGGGTCTGGAAACCGACCCAGCGCGGCCCGGCGATCTCGGTCGAGGCCTTCGACGCCGAGGGGCAGCTGATCCTGCAATGCTTCGGCCGCCGCGCCGACAAGGAGGCGGAGCCGCTGGCGTGGAACGCGCTGGCCGCGGGTCTCTCCGGTGCCGAGAGCGTCGAGGTGCCGGCATGAGGCTGCTGCGCGCCACCGTTCTGGCCTGTGCCGCGCTGGCCACGCCGCTGGCCGCCGAGCCGGCCCAGCGCGTGGTCGGTGTCGGCGGCTCGGTGACCGAGACGATCTATGCGCTCGGCGCCGGCGACCGGCTGGTCGCGCGCGACACCACCTCGACCTATCCCGAGGCCGCCGCGGCGCTGCCCGACGTGGGCTATATGCGGCGGTTGTCGCCCGAGGGCCTGCTGTCGGTCGCCCCCGATCTGATCCTTGCCGAGGACGGCTCGGGTCCGGCCGAGACGGTGCAGATCCTGAACGCGGCCGAGGTTCCCTTCGTCACCGTTCCCGCGGCGCTGGATGCCGAGGGTGTCGGCGCCAAGATCCGCGCCGTCGGTCGCGCGCTGCAGCGGGAGGCCGAGGCCGAGGCGCTGGCGCAGCGGATCGAGACCGAAATCGCCGCGGTTCAGGCGAAATCCGCCGGGGCGGAAACCCCGACCCGTGTGATGTTCGTGCTCTCCGCCGCCGGCGGCCGGCTGATGGCCTCGGGCAACGATACCGCGGCGGATGCTATGATCCGGCTGGCGGGGGGCGAAAACGCCGTCACCGGCTTTCCCGGCTACAAGCAGCTGACCGACGAGGCGGTGCTGGCCGCCGCCCCCGACGTGATCCTGATGATGGACCGCGGCCAGGGCGGCAACCACGGGGCCGATGGGGTGATGAGCCATCCCGCCATCGCCATCACCCCCGCCGGCCGCGACGGGCGGCTGGTGCAGATGGACGGGCTCTATCTGCTGGGCTTCGGGCCGCGCACCGCGCAGGCGGCGGCCGACCTGCACGCCGCGCTCTACCCGGCCGGGGGCTGAACCGGTGGTGGTGCTGAGCGATGCCGCCCTGCCGGTGGCGGGCGACCGCCGCGCGCGGGCGCGCAAGACCACCTGGGCGCTGGCGCTGCTGACGTTGCTGGCGGCCTGGGGATCGCTGGCCACCGGCGCCGCCGGCGTGTCGCTGGGCGAGGCGCTTGGCCGGCTGATCGCCGGCGAGGGGCTGAGCCTGCAGGAGCGCGTCGTGCTCTGGCAGATCCGCCTGCCGCGGCTGGCCACCGGCCTGCTGGTGGGGGCGGCGCTGGCGGTATCCGGTGCGGTGATGCAGGGGCTATTCCGCAATCCGCTGGCCGATCCCGGGCTGGTCGGCGTCGGTGCCGGCGCCGGGCTGGGCGCGGTGCTGGCCATCGTTCTGGGCGGGCTGCTGCCGGCCGGGCTGGCCGGGCTGACCGGGGTTCACACCGTGCCGATCGCGGCCTTTCTGGGCGGCTGGGCGGCAACGCTGATCCTCTACCGCGTCTCGACCCGGGCCGGGCGCACCTCGGTCGCCACCATGCTGCTGGCGGGCATCGCGCTGGCGGCGCTGGCCGGCGCCGCGACCGGCATCCTTGTCTATGCCGCCGACGACCAGCAGCTGCGCGATCTGACCTTCTGGAACCTCGGCTCCCTCGCCGGGGCGAGTTGGGCGAAGCTTTCGGTCGCGGCCCCCATCATGCTGGTCGCGATGCTGGGCACGCTTGGGCTGGCGCGTGGGCTGAACGGCCTGGCCCTGGGCGAGGCCGCGGCGGCGCATATGGGCATCCCGGTGCAGCGGATGAAGAACCTCGCCATCCTCTGCGTCGCCGCCGCCACCGGCGCGGCGGTGGCGGTTTCGGGCGGGATCGGCTTTATCGGCATCGTGGTGCCGCATCTGCTGCGGCTGGCCACCGGCCCGGATCATCGCCACCTGCTGCCCAATGCGGCGCTGCTGGGCGCCAGCCTGCTGGTCGGTGCCGACATGATCGCCCGCAGCATTCTGGCCCCCGCCGAACTGCCGATCGGCATCGTCACCGCGCTGCTGGGCGCGCCGGTGTTCCTGTGGATCCTGCTGCGCCGGCGCGGCCTGCTGGACCTGTGAGACGAGAGAGATGATCGAGGCCACCGCTATCGAGGTCACGCTGGGCCGCCGCAAGGTGCTGAACGGGCTGGACTTTCAGGCCCGTCCGGGAGAGTTCACCGCGATCGTCGGCCCCAACGGATCGGGCAAGACCACACTGATCCGCGCCCTGACCGGAGAGTTGGGCTTTGCCGGCGAGCTGCGGCTGAACGGCGCCGATCCCACCGCGCTCAGGCCCTGGGATCTGGCCCGGCGGCGCGGCGTGCTGGCGCAGTCGACGCAGCTGTCGTTTCCCTTCACCGTCTTCGAGGTGGTCCGACTGGGGGCCGAGGCCGGCGGCCATGTCGGCCATGCCGCCACCGCGCTGACCCGGGCGGCGCTGGCGAAGGTCGATCTGGGCGGCTACGAGGGGCGACCGTATCAGGAACTTTCGGGCGGCGAGCAACAGCGGGTGCAGCTGGCCCGGGTGCTGGCCCAGGTCTGGGAGGCCGAGGCGCCGGAGGGGCCGCGCTGGCTGTTCCTGGACGAGCCGGTCTCGGCGCTCGACATCGGCCATCAGCTGCAGGTGATGCATCTGGCGCGCGGCTATGCGCGCGAGGGCGGCGGCGTGGTGGCGGTGATGCACGATCTGAACCTGACCGCGATGTTCGCCGACCATGTGGTGTTGATGGAGGCGGGACAGGTCGCCGCCGCCGGCCCGGTGGCCCGGGTGCTGCGCTCGGACATCCTGTCGCGGGTCTATGGCTGCCGGCTGAGCGTGATCAGTTCGTCGGAGCAGCCGCGCCTGCTGGTGGTGCCGGTGCCCGAGGCCGCGCCGCTCTGATCAGCCGGCGATGCCGGCGCGCTCCAGCATCGCCTGCATCAGCACCGCGGCCCCGGCGGTCAGGTCGGCGGGGCTGGCGTATTCGGTAACATTGTGGCTGATGCCGTCGCGGCAGGGAACGAAGATCATCGCGGTCGGCGTCACCGCCGCCAGGTTGGCGGCATCGTGCAGCGCACCGCTGGGCAGTTTCATGTAGCCAAGCCCGAGATCCTGCGCCGCCCGCTCCATCGCCGCGACGCAGCCCGGGTCCAGATCGCGCGGCGGCACGGCGACGCGCTGCGACACCTCCACCATGCAGCCGTAGTCGGCGGCGGTATCGCGGCAGGCCTGGGCGCAGTCCGCCGTCAGCCGCTCCAGCACCGCCGCGTCGGGGTGGCGGATGTCGACGATGAAACCGGTGTGCCCGGCCACCGTGCTGGGCCCCTCGGTGGCGGGCTTCAAGGTGCCGACGCTGACCCGCGCCGCCTCGCCACAGGCGCGGCCCACCCGGTTCAGCGCCACCAGCATGGCGGCCGAGGCCAGCAGGCTGTCCCTGCGCGCGGCCAGCGGCGTGGTGCCGGCATGGGCGTCCATGCCGGTGACAGAGACATCGAGCCAGCGCAGCCCCTGGATCGAGGTCACCACGCCGATCTGGGCCCCGGCCTGTTCCAGCACCGGCCCCTGTTCGATATGCAGTTCGAAAAACGCCTCCATCGGCAGATCCTCGGGCCGCGCCGCGCCGCGCCAGCCGATGCGGGCGGCCTCATCGGCAAAACGGGCGCCGTCGTCCATGGCGCGGAGATCATCCAGTTTCTCGTCGGCGATCTGGCCGGAGAACCAGGCCGAGCCCAGCAGGCCGGGGCCGAAGCGCACCCCCTCCTCATTGGTCCAGTTGACCACCGCCAGCGGCGCCTCGGTCTCGATCCCGGCGTCGTTCAGCGCCTCGATCACCTCAAAGGCGGTCAGCACGCCGGAGACGCCGTCGAACCGGCCGCCATGCGGCTGGGTGTCCAGATGGCTGCCGGCGGCGACATAGGCCCGCGACGGATCGCGGCCCGGGCGCAGGGCAAACATGTTGCCGGCGCGGTCGCAGCGCAGCTCAAGCCCCGCCTCACGGCACCAGGTCGCGAACAGATCGCGGGCCTGACCGTCCTCGGTGGACAGCGACAGCCGGCAGTTGCCGGTCTCCTCGATCCGGCCGATCGCCGCCATCTCCATATGCCGCGCCCACAGCCGGTCGCCGTCGATGCGGGGCGCATTGGCCCCCGTGCTGGTCCGATCCGTCATCTCGCGCACTCCCTGCCTGCCGGTTGCCGGCGATATTGATCCACATGGATGTTATAGACAAGGCGGTTTCCGCCCCGCGGACCCGCCGCTTTGTCGGGCCCCCGGCGTGCCGTTTCACTGGACGAACCCCACCCTTGGCGCTTACCACCTGTGGATATGAGCATAGACGACAAACTGGACCACATCTTCTCCTCCGACCTGCGTCACCTGATGGTTGTCAGCTACATCGTGCTGGGGAACAATGCGGTCACCAACCGCTATATCGAAGGCCGCTACCGGATGCCGGTACATGGCTGGTCGACGCTGTTCGCCATCGTCGAGTTTCCCGGCATCCGCGCCAAGGAAATCAAATGCCTCTTCCCGCGGCCGCAGAACACCATCAGCCGCGCGGTGTCGCTGCTGGAGAGCCGCGGGCTGATCCGGCAGGAGACCTCGGCCACCGACGCGCGCGAAAAGCGGCTCTACGCCACCGAGGCGGGCCAGCAGCTGCTGGCCGAGATCCGGGCGACCGCGACCCGCCGGCAGGAGGAGCTGTTCGCGCCGCTCGACGAGGCGGAGCGCGAGACCTTCTTCCGGCTGGCCCGCAAGCTCGCCTTCGGGCCGGAGCTGATGGAATCGCAGGCGATGCCCGGCAAGCAGCGCGCCCGCTCGGGCTGAGGCGACGCGAGGCGGGGCGGGGCGGACCGGCACGGGGCAAAGGAAACGGGGCGACCAGAGGCCGCCCCGATCCAACGGTGCCGGGATCTGCCGCTCAGCCGCGCGACAGCGTCTTCAACTCCAGCTGCCGGTGGAAGGTATAGCTGTAGCCCCGGATGTCCTTCTGCATGCCGATCTCCAGCGAGGGGTGCCACAGGATGATGATCGGGATGTCGTCCTTGACCATCTCGATCATGCGCTTGACCTGATCCTCGTAGACCGCCTGATCGGCCTCATAGCGCGAGGCGGCGACCAGATCGGCGAATTCCGCGTTCTTGTAGGCGCCGAAGTTCCAGCGCGAATCGCCAGTGTAGAACACCCGGAAGAAATAGTCCGGGTCGGACAGAAAGGCGGTCGAGCCTTCGAAGTAGAAGGGCACCTTCTTGTCTTGCAGCAGGGTGCCCAGCTGGCCGGCGGGCACCTTTTCGATCTCCACCTCGATGCCGATCTTGCCCAGCGCCTCCTGCAGCAGCAGCGCCACCGGCTCGGCGATGGTGGCCACCGACAGCTCGTAGGAGAAGGTGGTCTTGAACCCGTCCGGCAAGCCCGCCTCGGCCAGCAGCTCCCTGGCCTTGGCCAGGTCGGTGTCATAGCCGCTCTGTTGCGGATAGGCGATGGTATCGGGGCGGCCCGGCTTGCCGCCGTGCAGCGGCCGGCCCCGGCCGAACAGCGCCGTCTTGAACATGTCGTCATAGGGCAGCGCATAGGCGACGGCCTGGCGCACCTTCTTGTTGTCGAAGGGCGCCATCTGGCTGTTCATGCCGATGAACTGGAAGCTGGAGGTCGGCACCCCCACCACCTTGACCTTGTCGTTGGCCAGCAGGCTTTGGACGTCCTTCGGCGGCAGATCCTGCACGATGTCCGCATCGCCCCGCACCAGCGCGGCGACCCGGGTCTCGGAGGCCTGGACGGTCTGCCACAGCACCCGCCTGAAACCCGGCAGCGGGCCGCTCTTCCAGTCGTCGTTGCGCTCGAACAGGATGCGCTCGCCGATCTCGGCCTGGGCGATCTTGAAGGCGCCGCCGGCGGCGGTGTTGGACTTCAGCCACTCCATCGCAAAGGGGTCCTCGGCGGTGGCATGCTGCAGCGCCAGTTTCGAATTCACGATGATCGGATAGGTCAGCGCCAGGTTGGGCAGCGCGAAACGGTCGGGCTGCGGCAGGTCCACGCGGAAGGTGTGATTGTCCACCGCCACGAACTGATCGGGCGAGGTCATCGAACCGGTGCGGAACTGCGCGGCCCCGATCGGGCTGGCGACCACGCGGTCCATCGACCATTTCACATCCGCCGCCGTGACCGGGGTGCCGTCGTGGAAGGTGGCATCCTTGCGCAGCCGGAAGGTGATCGAGGTCTTGTCGGCGGCGACCTCATAGCTTTCGGCCAGCTGCGGCTGGATGTCGAAATAGTCGTAATAGCCGACGCCGTCGCCGATGTCCTTGTAGCCGGAGGTGACAAGACGGTCGTAGACGTTCCAGCTGACCTGGATCGAATCGCGGTTCACCCCGACCGAAAAGGTGT
>JBFXGQ010000220.1:0-7408 GCA_050177915.1 Pseudodonghicola sp.
AGCTCGCCAAGAAGAACGAGGAGATGTATCTGTTTTCGCCGCATGACGTGGAAAAGGTCTTTGGCCGCGCCTTCTCGGAAATCTCGGTGACCGAGAAGTATCACGAGATGGTCGACAACCCGCGCATCCGCAAGAAGAAGATCAACGCGCGGGCGTTCTTCCAGACCGTCGCCGAGATCCAGTTCGAGAGCGGCTATCCCTATATCATGTTCGAGGACACGGTGAACCGCGCCAACCCGGTCGCCGGCCGCATCAACATGTCGAACCTCTGTTCCGAGATCCTGCAGGTCAACGAGGCCTCCGAGTTCAACGAGGACCTGAGCTACAGCCATATGGGCACCGATATCTCCTGCAACCTCGGTTCGCTCAACATCGCCAAGGCGATGGACGGCGGCGATCTGGGCGCGACGGTCGAGGCGGCGATCCGGGCGCTGAACGCGGTCAGTGAGATGTCGGCGATCGACGCGGTGCCCTCGATCCGGCGCGGCAATGACGAAAGCCATGCCATCGGTCTGGGCCAGATGAACCTGCACGGCTTCCTGGCGCGGGAACGGATCCATTACGGATCGCAGGAAGGCGTGGATTTCACCAATATCTACTTCTGCACCGTGCTCTATCACTGCCTGCGCGCCTCGAACGCGCTGGCGCGGGAACGCGGCCACAGCTTTGCCGGGTTCGAGCGGTCGACCTATGCCGATGGCTCCTTCTTCGACAAATACGTCGACCGCGACTGGCTGCCCGAGACCGAGGCGGTGAAGGCGGTGTTCGAGAAGTTCGGTGTGCATGTGCCCAGCCGCGAGGATTGGGCGGCGCTGCGCGATGCGGTGATCGCCGATGGGCTTTATAACCGCAACCTGCAGGCGGTGCCGCCGACCGGGTCGATCAGCTATATCAACAACTCGACCTCCTCGATCCACCCGATCACCGCCAAGATCGAGATCCGCAAGGAAGGCAAGATCGGCCGCGTCTATTACCCGGCCGCCTATATGAGCAACGACAACCTCGAATACTACAAGGACGCCTATGAGATCGGTGCCGAGAAGATCATCGACACCTATGCGGCGGCGACCCAGCACGTCGATCAGGGGCTGTCGCTGACGCTGTTCTTCAAGGACACGGCGACGACGCGCGACAGCAACCGCGCCCAGATCTACGCCTGGAAAAAGGGCATCAAGACGATCTACTACATCCGCCTGCGCCAGATGGCGCTGGAAGGGACCGAGGTGCAGGGCTGCGTGTCCTGTTCGTTGTGATCGCGGTCGCGGCGGGCTGAGGTCCGCCCCAGGCGCCCCGGGCCGCGCGCCCGGGGCCGGCCGGCGGGCCGGGGCGCTGCCCCGGACCCCGAGGTATTTTCGCCAAGATGAATTGGCAGAGGAAAGAGGAAAGACTCCGATGAAGGATCACGCGCCGCGCCCCGTCCCGCGCGCCATCAACTGGAACCGGCTGCAGGACGACAAGGATCTGGAGATCTGGAACCGGCTGACCGTCAACTTCTGGCTGCCGGAAAAGGTGCCGCTGTCGAACGACATCCCGTCGTGGTCGCAGCTGACCGAGGAGGAGCAGCGGCTGACCATCCGCGTCTTCACCGGGCTGACGCTGCTGGACACGATCCAGAACACGGTGGGCGCGCCGGCGCTGATGGCCGATGCGATCACCCCGCATGAGGAGGCGGTGCTGACCAATATCGCCTTCATGGAGGCGGTGCACGCGCGCAGCTATTCCTCGATCTTCTCGACGCTGTGTTCGACGGCGGAGGTGGACGAGGCGTTCCGCTGGTCGGAGGAGAACGCGCAGCTGCAGCAGAAATCGCGGCTGATCCTCGATCAATACGACGCCACCGCCAATCCGCTGCGCAAGAAGATCGCCAGCGTGTTTCTGGAAAGCTTCCTGTTCTATTCCGGTTTCTACCTGCCGATGCATTGGTCGAGCCGGGCGCGGCTGACCAATACCGCCGACCTGATCCGGCTGATCATCCGCGACGAGGCGGTGCATGGCTATTACATCGGCTACAAGTTCCAGCGCGGCATGGAGCGGCTGTCGGAGGCCGGGCGGGCCGAGCTGAAGGATTTCGCCTTCGCGCTGATCTTCGATCTCTACGAGATCGAGAGCCGCTATACCGAGAGCCTCTACGATCCGCTGGGGCTGAGCGAGGACGTCAAGCAATTCCTCCACTACAACGCCAACAAGGCGCTGCAGAACCTTGGTTTTGAAAGCCTTTTCCCGGACGAGCTCTGCCGGGTGAACCCGGCGATCCTGGCCGCGCTGAGCCCCAATGCCGATGAGAACCACGACTTCTTCTCCGGTTCCGGCTCGTCTTACGTGATCGGCAAGGCGGTGGCGACCGAGGATGAGGATTGGGATTTCTGATGGCCGCAGACGATCGGCGGGACACGCTGGCGCTGGTGCGCGAATGGCATGAGAAATTCGCCGTGCCGGTGGTGGACCGGCCCGGCATTCCGGCGGAGCGTGCCCAGATGCGGCTGGCCATCCTCGAGGAAGAGGTGGCCGAGCTGCGCGCGGCGGTCGAGGCCGGCGATCTGGTCGAGGTGCTCGATGCGCTCTGCGATATCCAATATGTGCTGGACGGCACCTTTCTGGAGTTCGGCCTACACGGGCTGAAGGCCCCCGGCATGGCCGAGGTGCATGCGTCGAACATGTCGAAACTGGGCGCCGACGGCCGTCCGGTGCTGCGCGAGGATGGCAAGGTGCTGAAGGGGCCGGCGTTCTTTCGCCCCGATCTGGCCGCGGTGCTGGCCGGCGAGACATAGGGCCGGGGACATCGGACTGCGCCGCTGCCTGGCATGAGGCTGGGGGCGGCGCAGCGCATCAATGGGGGTGTCGGCATCGCCGGGCTGGCAGATCGGGCTGGCGCGGCTGGCAAGCTTCCCGGCAGCCCGGGGGCTGCGACGCACGGTCGGGGGGGGCTGGCTGGCTGGAGGGGATGCGGATGGCTGGCTGGCGATGGGCTGGCGCGCTGTCTTGAGAGGTGATTTAGCGCCTGGCCCGGGCATGGTCAAGAAAAATGTGTTAAATCAAATACTTGAGTTATTTTGTCGGGTGTTCGGTGGCGCGGCGGCGCTGACGGGCGCCTCCGGCGGAGGCATTTGGGCCAAGATGAAAGCGGGCAACATGAACGGGCTTCATGAAATGGATGACTAATATGAGGTGGATATGGGGCGCGCAGGGGTTTAGGTAAGGCAATCCACAGCCCAGTGCCCAAGCGCGATCGGAAGTCCATGTCCTCCTCGTTCTCCTCCATCCCCGTCAGATCCCCCGTCTTCGACCAGTTGCAGCAGGCCGCCCGCGACCGCATCCTGATCCTCGACGGTGCCATGGGCACCCAGATCCAGAAGCTGGGTCTGTCGGAGGGCGATTTTCAGGGCTGTGGCGGCGGCGCCTGTTCCTGCCATCTGCCGCATGACAGCGACAGGCCGCAGCAGGGCAACAACGACCTGCTGAACCTGACCCGGCCCGAGGTGATCGAGGAGATCCATTATCAATACGCCATGGCCGGCGCCGATATCGTCGAGACCAACACCTTTTCCTCGACCACCATCGCGCAGGCCGATTACGCGATGGAGGGCGCGGTCTACGACCTGAACTATCAGGGCGCGAAACTGGCGCGCCAGGCGATGGACCGGGCGCAGGCGACGGACGGGCGCAAGCGCTTTGTCGCCGGCGCCCTCGGGCCGACCAACCGCACCGCCTCGATCAGCCCGGATGTGAACAACCCCGGCTATCGCGCCGTGACCTTCGACCAGTTGCGCCGCGCCTATGGCCAGCAGGCCCGCGCCCTGATCGACGGCGGCGCCGATATCCTGCTGATCGAGACGATCTTCGACACGCTGAACGCCAAGGCCGCGATCTTCGCCTGCGAGGAGGTCTTCGCCGAACGCCGGCTGCGCCTGCCGGTGATGATCTCGGGCACCATCACCGACCTGTCGGGCCGCACGCTGTCGGGGCAGACGCCGACCGCCTTCTGGCATTCGGTGCGCCATGCCCAGCCGCTGACCGTGGGGCTGAACTGCGCCCTGGGGGCGGCCGCCATGCGCGCCCATATCGCCGAGCTTGCCGGCGTCGCCGACACCATGATCTGCGCCTATCCCAACGCCGGCCTGCCCAACGAGATGGGGCAATACGACGAGAGCCCCGAGGCGATGGCGACGCAGGTGGCCGAGTTCGCCCGCGACGGGCTGGTCAATATCGTCGGCGGCTGCTGCGGGTCGACCTATGAGCATATCCGCGCCATCGCCCAGGCGGTGAAGGCGTTCGCGCCGCGCCCGGTACCCGAGCAGCCGAAGCTGATGCGGCTGTCGGGGCTCGAGCCTTTCACGCTGACCGCCGATATTCCCTTCGTCAACGTCGGCGAGCGCACCAACGTGACCGGCTCCGCCAGGTTCCGCAAGCTGATCACCAATGCCGATTACACCGCCGCGCTGGAGGTGGCGCTGCAGCAGGTCGAGAACGGCGCCCAGGTGATCGACATCAACATGGACGAGGGGCTGATCGACAGCAAACGGGCGATGGTCGAATTCCTCAACCTGATCGCCGCAGAACCCGATATCGCGCGCGTCCCGATCATGATCGACAGCTCGAAATGGGAGGTGATCGAGGCCGGGCTGCAATGCGTGCAGGGCAAGTCGATCGTCAACTCGATCTCGATGAAGGAGGGCGAGGAGAAGTTCCTCGAGCAGGCGCGGCTCTGCCGCCGCTATGGCGCCGCCGTGGTGGTCATGGCCTTCGACGAGGCCGGCCAGGCCGATACAGAGGACCGCAAGGTCGAGATCTGCAGCCGCGCCTACAAGCTGCTGACCGAAGAGGTGGGCTTTCCGCCCGAGGATATCATCTTCGACCCCAACGTCTTTGCGGTGGCGACCGGTATCGAGGAGCATGACAATTACGGCGTCGATTTCATCGAGGCCACCCGCCGGATCGTGCGCGATTGCCCGCATGTGCATATCTCGGGGGGCGTGTCGAACCTCAGCTTCTCGTTCCGCGGCAACGAGCCGGTGCGCGAGGCGATGCACGCGGTCTTCCTCTATCACGCCATCCAGGCGGGGATGGACATGGGCATCGTCAACGCCGGCCAGCTGGCGGTCTACGATCAGATCGACCCGGAGCTGCGCGAGGCCTGCGAGGATGTTGTGCTGAACCGCGCCCCCGCCGCCGGCGGCTCGGCCACCGAGCGGCTGCTGGAGATCGCCGAGACCTATCGCGGTCAGGGCGGCGCCAAGGGCCGCGAAAAGGACATGACCTGGCGCGAATGGCCGGTCGAGAAGCGGCTGGAACACGCGCTGGTCAACGGCATCACCGAATTCATCGACGCCGATACCGAGGAGGCGCGGCAGGCCGCCGAGCGTCCGCTGCATGTGATCGAGGGCCCGCTGATGGCGGGGATGAACGTGGTGGGCGACCTGTTCGGCGCCGGCAAGATGTTCCTGCCGCAGGTGGTGAAATCGGCCCGCGTGATGAAACAGGCGGTGGCCGTGCTGCTGCCCTATATGGAAGAGGAAAAGCGGCTGACCGGCGGCGACGGCCGCGAGGCTGCCGGCAAGGTGCTGATGGCCACCGTGAAGGGCGATGTGCACGACATCGGCAAGAACATCGTCGGCGTCGTGCTGGCCTGCAACAATTACGAGATCATCGACCTCGGCGTGATGGTGCCGGCGACCAAGATCCTTGAGGTGGCGCGCGCCGAGAAGGTCGATGTGATCGGCCTCTCCGGTCTGATCACCCCCTCGCTCGACGAGATGGTGCATGTCGCCAGCGAGATGGAGCGCGAGGGCTTCGAGGTCCCGCTGCTGATCGGTGGTGCCACCACCAGCCGGGTGCATACCGCGGTCAAGATCGACCCGCGCTACAACCGCGGCCAGACCGTCTATGTCACTGACGCCAGCCGCGCCGTGGGCGTGGTCTCGGCGCTGCTGTCCGAGACGCAGAAGCCCGGCTATGTGGCGAATATCCAGGCCGAATATGCCGATGTGGCCGAGAAGCACGCGCGCGCCGAACTGGCCAAGACCCGCCTGCCGCTCGAGGCGGCGCGGGCCAATGCGCTGAAGATCGACTTCTCCGACTATCGCGTGCCGGCGCCCAGCTTCCTCGGCACCCGGGTGTTCGAGGATTGGGATCTGGAGGAGCTGGCGCGCTATATCGACTGGACCCCGTTCTTCCAGACCTGGGAGATGAAGGGGGTCTATCCGCGCATCCTTGAGGACGAGAAACAGGGCGAGGCGGCGCGCGCGCTCTTTGCCGACGCGCAGGCGATGCTGCGGCGGATCATCGACGAGAAATGGTTCCGCCCGCGCGCCGTGGTGGGCTTCTGGCCGGCCAATGCGGTGGGCGACGATATCCGTCTGTTCACCGACGAGAGCCGGGCCGAGGAGCTGGCCACCTTCTTCACCCTGCGTCAGCAGACCGCCAAGCGCGGCGACCGGCCGAATGTGGCGCTCAGCGATTTCGTGGCCCCCGCGGGCACGGTGCCCGATTATGTCGGCGGCTTCGTGGTGACCGCGGGGGTCGAGGAGGTCGCCATCGCCGAGGCCTTCGAGCAGAAGAACGACGACTATTCCGCCATCCTGGTCAAGGCGCTGGCCGACCGCTTCGCCGAGGCCTTCGCCGAGCGCATGCACGAGGTGGTCCGCAAGGAGCTCTGGGGCTATGCGCCCGCCGAGGACAACACCAACGCCGAGCTGATCGCCGAGCATTACGCCGGCATCCGCCCGGCGCCCGGCTATCCGGCGCAGCCCGACCATACCGAGAAGACCACGCTGTTCCGGCTGCTGGACGCCACCGCGGCGACCGGGGTGGAGCTGACCGAGAGCTTCGCGATGTGGCCGGGCGCCTCGGTCTCGGGCCTCTATATCGGCCATCCCGACAGCTATTACTTCGGCGTCGCCAAGGTGGAGCGCGATCAGGTCGAGGATTACGCGCGCCGCAAGGGGATGGAGGTGGCCGAGGTCGAACGCTGGCTGGGCCCGATCCTGAACTACGTGCCGGGCAACGGCGCGGCGATCGCGGCGGAATAGCGCCAGCGCGGCGCCCGGTCCGCCGGGCGCCGGCGCCGCGTGGCGGGCGGAAGCCTCCGGCGGAGGTATTTGGACCAAGACGAAAGCGCAGGGCGCAGATCGGCGCCGCGCCTCGGGCCGCCCGGGGCGGGGGAGACGCGGCGCTTTCACCTTGGGCGGTCATCGGGACCTCTCCCTGTACCGCCGGATCAGGGTGCCGGATCGAAGTTAACCAAAGGTTGCTTTCATCTTGGCCCGAATACCTCGGGGCGGAGCCTCGGCACCGCCCGGATCACTCGGCCGCGACCGGCGCCGGGCGCGTCGCCGCCGGGGCCACCTGCATCCCGAGCCGGGCCAGCAGATCGGCATCCTGCCAGGCCGCCGGGTTGCCGGTGGTCAGCAGC
>JBFXGQ010000221.1:0-7394 GCA_050177915.1 Pseudodonghicola sp.
ACGCGGGCGCGGATCTCGGGGCGCTCCATCATCACCTCGTGGCGGGCGCCCTCGACCAGCTCCAGCGCGCCGCGGTCCCAGCCGGCCATGCGGGCGCGGATCGCCGGCGCCGACACGATGGCCTCGGCCGTGCCCAGGAAGGTGACGCAGGGCAGCGCCGGGGCGGGCAGCCGGGCCAGCGCCGCGGTCTCGGCCAGCGCCTCGCGCAGCCAGCGCAGGCTGGGGCCGCCGATGCCCAGTTCCGGGTGGGCGGCAAGCTGCTGCTGCATGAAGCGGTACATCGCCGGGTCGGTGGTCAGCGCATTGTCCTCGAACGGCTGCGCCTCGACGTAATTGGCGCGGCTGGTGCTGGGCATCAGCCGGTGGCCCAGACCCAGCAGCGGCCCGCCATAGGCCAGCGCATAGGCCAAGGGGCGCAGCGGGACGGGCAGGCGGATCCCCCACATCGGGCCGGTGAAGGCGGCCGCCGCGACCGGCAGCCCCTCGGTCAGCGCGCGCAGCCCGATGCAGCCGCCCATCGAATGGGCCAGCAGGAAGAAGGGGCGCGGCAGATCCAGCGTCGCGGCGGCGGCCAGCACGGCGGCGACATCCTGCTGATAGTCCGAGAACCGGCCGACATAGCCCGGGCGTGGATCGTCCAGCAGCCGGTCGGCCAGCCCCTGGCCGCGCCAGTCGATCGCCACGGTGGCCAGACCGCGCGCCGCCAGATCGCCGGCGGCGGGGCCGTATTTCTCGGCGTATTCGGTGCGGCCGGGGAACAGCAGCACGGTGCCCCGCACCGCCCCCTCCGGACGCCAGCAGGCGATCCGGATGCACACCCCGTCGGGGCAGCCCAGCCAGAAGGCCGCGCCACCCGCCGGGCCGCCGGCCGCTTCTGCGAAGAAGGGCGCCGGCGCCGGTGTCATCAGGCCAGGACCGAGGCCAGTTTCATCGCCAGCCCCATGTCGCCGTCGATGGTCAGCTTGCCGCTCATGAACGCCGAGGTCGGGTTCAGCTCACCCGCGACGATGGCCTGCAAGGTCTCCGAATCGGCGCTCAGGGTCACGTCGGCCTCCTCGTCGGCGACGCGGGCGCCGCTGGCGTCCAGCATGATCGCGCCCAGATCGGTCACATGCAACTTGGCACAGCCGTCGAAGCCGCCGGCCAGCTTGTCGTTCAGCTCGGCCGCAGCCTGTTCCAGAAAATCACTCATGGCTTTCCTCATTCCGCTAGGATTCAGTCAGGGCGGGCCTCTGGTATTCGGCGCGCGCCGCGTTACATTGACTATCGTTATGGGCGTTAGACATCGCAATCTCAAAGGTATCGTGACGGCAACCGCGATCTTCGCGGCATTTTGCCAGCCTCTGGCCGCGCAGACCGCCGATCTCACCGACGAGACGCTGTTGCTGTCGAAGCTGGCCCATGCCAGCGCCGAGGAGGCGCCGGCGCTGGAGCGGCAGCTGAAGGCGCTGTGGAACCGCAGCGGCTCGCCGGCGATGGACCTGCTGCTGAAACGCGGCCGCGACGCGCTGGAGGCGGGCGACCCCGGCGCCGCCATCGAACATCTGACCGCGCTCACCGACCATGCGCCGGAGTTCGCCGAAGGGTGGTATCTGCGCGCCTCGGCCTATTTCGAGGCCGGGCTCTACGGACCGGCGATCTCGGATCTGGAACGGGCGCTGACGCTGAACCCCAACAATTACGACGCGATTTTCGGGCTGGGCACCATTCTTGAGGCCTTCGGCGACCCGGAACGCGCTTATGAGGCCTATGGCCGCGCACGGGCTTTGAATCCCCATCACGAAGACGTAACCAAGGCCATGGATCGGCTGAAGCCGCAGATCGAGGGCAAGGCGCTCTGATCCCGCTTCGGGGTCCGACGTGCTCAGGGGGAACAGGTGACCAGCGCATCCCGCATTGTGGCCGTGCTCGGCCCGACGAATACCGGCAAGACGCATTATGCGATCGAACGCATGCTGGGCCATCGCACCGGCGTGATCGGCCTGCCGCTGCGGCTGCTGGCGCGCGAGGTCTACGACCGCATCGTCGCCCTGCGCGGCCCCTCGGTGGTGGCGCTGGTCACCGGCGAGGAGCGGATCGTGCCGCCGCGCACGCAATATTGGGTCTGCACCGTCGAGGCGATGCCCGAGGGGCTGGGCGCCGATTTCGTCGCGGTGGACGAGATCCAGCTCTGCGCCGATCCGGAGCGCGGCCATGTCTTCACCGACCGCTTGCTGCGGGCGCGAGGTCTGCATGAGACGCTGTTCCTGGGTTCGGACACCATGCGCGGGCCGATCGCGGCCTTGGTGCCGGGGGTGCAGTTCATGCGCCGCGAACGGATGAGCCAGCTTGTCTATACAGGTTCGAAAAAGATAAGCCGCATGCCGCCACGCAGCGCCATCGTCGGGTTTTCGGTTGAGAATGTCTATGCGATTGCCGAGCTGATCCGCCGTCAGAAGGGCGGGGCGGCAGTGGTGATGGGGGCGCTCAGCCCGCGTACCCGCAACGCGCAGGTGGCGCTCTATCAGAATGGCGAGGTCGATTATCTGGTCGCCACCGATGCCATCGGCATGGGGTTGAACCTCGACATCGACCATGTTGCTTTTTCATCGCTTTCCAAGTTCGACGGTCGCCGGATGCGGCCCCTGCAGCCGAACGAGCTGGCGCAGATCGCCGGCCGTGCCGGGCGCGGCATGTCGGACGGCACCTTCGGGGTGACCGGCGAGGTGCGGCCGCTGGACGAGGGCATGGCCGAGGCGATCATGGAACATCGCTTCACGCCGCTGAAGAAGCTGAACTGGCGCAACGCGGCGCTGCAGTTCGGCTCGGTCTCCCGGCTGATCGAGACGCTGGAGCTGAGCCCGCAGGACGAACATCTGGTCCGCGCCCGCGATGCCGACGATCTGGCCGTGCTCAGGACGCTGTCCAAGGTGCCCGAGGTGGCCGCCCGCGCCAGCGACGGCGCCAGCGTCCGGCTGCTGTGGGATGTCTGCCGGATTCCCGATTTCCGCGGAATCAGCCATGCCGAACACGCCGGCCTGCTGGAGGTGATCTTCAATCACCTGCACGAGCGCGGGGCGATTCCCGACGACTTCATCGCCCGCCAGATCAAGCGGATCGACCGCACCGATGGCGATATCGACACATTAAGTAAAAGATTGGCGTATATTCGCACCTGGACCTATGTCGCGCAGCGCCGTGGCTGGGTGCGCGACGAAAGCCATTGGCGCGGGGAAACGCGCGCTGTAGAAGACAGGGTGTCCGACGCGCTGCACGAGCGGCTGACGCAACGATTTGTGGACCGGCGCACCAGCGTTTTGCTGCGCCGGCTCAAACAGAAGGAGGCCCTTTTGGCCGAAGTGAACGACAAGGGTGAAGTGACTGTCGAAGGCGAATTCGTCGGTCGGCTTGAGGGGTTCCGGTTCTCGCCGGACAAGGGCGCCGCTGCTGGCGCCGAGGCCAAGGCGATCAAATCGGCGGCCTTGCAGGCGCTGGCGCCGCAGTTCCACCTGCGCGCGGACCGGTTCTACAACGCCCCCGATACCGAGATCGACTATACCGATCAGGGCGGGCTGATGTGGGGCGAGCATGCGGTGGGCAAGCTGGTCGCCGGCACCGACCCGCTGAAACCGCGGATCGAGGTCTTCGTCGACGAGGTCGCCGGGCCCGATGTGGCGCAGAAGGTCGAACGTCGGCTGCAGCATTTCATCGACCGCAAGATCGCCGCGCTGTTCGAGCCGCTGCTGAACCTGCAGCGTGACGAGGCCCTGTCCGGGCTGGCGCGCGGCTTTGCCTTCCGCATGGTCGAGGCGATGGGCATCCTGCCCCGCGCCGGCATCGCGCAGGAGGTCAAGGCGCTGGATCAGGAGGCGCGGGGCGCCCTGCGCAAGCATGGCATCCGCTTCGGGCAGTTCACCATCTTCATGCCGCTGCTGCTGAAGCCGGCGCCGACCCGGCTGCGGCTGCTGCTGTGGTCGCTGGCGCAGGGGCTGGACGACTTCCCCTCGGCGCCGCCGCCGGGGCTGGTCACCATTCCCGCCGTCACTGACGCGCCCGAGGGCTATGACACCATGTGCGGCTATCGCAACGCCGGCGAGCGGGCGATCCGCATCGACATGCTGGAGCGTCTGGCCGATCTGCTGCGCGGCAAGGACAGCCGCGCCGGGTTCGAGGCGACGCCGGACATGCTGTCGATCACCGGCATGACGCTGGATCAGTTCGCCGATCTGATGCAGGGGCTGGGCTACCGCGCCGAGAAGGGCGAGCGGGTCAAGGTCAAGCCGACCGAGGCCGCGCCGGTGGCCGCCGAGGCGGACGTCGAGGCGGTGGTGGAAGCCGGGGCTGCTGTCGCGCCGGCGGCGGATGCCGAACCGGTTGAGGACGCCACCGCGCCCGAAGCTGCGGCCGAGGCCGCGCCGGTCGAAGAGGCTGCGGTCGAAGAGGTTGCGGCCGAAGCGCCCGCGGTTGAGGCCGAACCGGCGGCGGAACCCGTCGCCGAGGCCGAAGCCGCCGTGGATGCCGCCGTGGACGCCCCTGTGGAGGTCACCGCCGAAGCCGGCGAGCCCGAGACGGAGGTGTTCTACAGCTTCACCTGGGCGCGCAGCGCGCCGCGCGGGCGTCCGGCGCAGGGCGGCCGGGGCAAACCCGCCGGCGACGCGCCGCAGGGCAGGGGCCAGGGCAAGGGGCCGGGCCGCGACAAGCCGCGCGGCAAGAAACCGCAGGGCGGCGGCAAGCCCAAGGGCGGCGAACGTGCGCCGCAGCAGGGCGCCAAGACCTACAGTGCCCGCCCGCCCAAGAAGGAAAAGCCGATCGACCCCGACAACCCCTTCGCCGCCGCGCTGATGGGGCTGAAAACGGGCAAGTGACGCGCCCATGAACGCGCCCGACGCACGGCTGCGGCTGGACAAATGGCTGGTCCACGCGCGGTTCTGCAAGACCCGCAGCGTGGCCGCCGAACTGGTCACCGCCGGGCATGTGCGGGTCAACGGCACGCGGGCGGCGAAACCGGCCCATGCGGTGGCGCCCGGCGACGTTCTGACGCTGGTGCAGCCCCGCGTGGTGCGGGTGATCCGGATCGAGGCGCTGGGGCTGCGGCGCGGTCCGGCCACCGAGGCGCGAACGCTCTACACGGAATTGAGCGAGACCCGGGAAGACGATCCGCCCAACCCCGGCTACGAGGGAAAAGGGCGTCCCGGCAAGCGCGACAGGCGGGCACTTGATCTTTCCCGGCGGCAGGAGACCGATTGACGCCTTGAAGTACCGCGCCCGCTGCTCTAGCTAGAGGCGCGAACGCTCAGACGGAACCCTGCCCATGACCTATGTTGTGACCGACAACTGCATCGCCTGCAAATACACCGATTGTGTCGAGGTCTGCCCCGTGGATTGCTTCTACGAGGGCGAGAACATGCTGGTCATCCACCCCGACGAATGCATCGACTGCGGGGTCTGCGAACCGGAATGCCCCGCCGATGCGATCCGCCCGGACACCGAGCCGGACATGGACGAATGGGTCGAGTTCAACCGCAAGTATTCCGAGATGTGGCCGGTCATCATCACCAAGAAGGACCCGCTGCCCGAGGCCGAGGAACGCGACGGCGAGACCGGCAAGCGCGCCAAGTACTTCTCCGAGGCGCCCGGCGAAGGCGGCTGAGTGATTCGACCCGGACGCCCCGCGTCAGGTCTGAAGTTGTCTCGATAACGCGTTGTTTTAAAGTGATTTTTAGGTTCGTATCTTCGGCGCCCCTTTAAACGGGGCCTTTTTCGTGCTATATAGTCGATCCAGATGGTATCAACGCCCGGGTCCCCCCATATGACAAACAGCACTGGGGCGATTTAACTTTGTCGAAAACGCAGCTTGACGGGGCATAACGATTGGCCCGCCGCTGTGTTTTTTGTCGCCTGGATGTCCGGGGGATGACAAGGCCGGACGATAGCAAGGAAAGATCTGAATGACCAAGTCCAAGAAACTCGAATTCCGCCCGAACGAATATGTTGTGTATCCGGCGCATGGCGTCGGCCAGATCATGTCGATCGAGGAGCAGGAAGTTGCCGGCATCAAGCTGGAGCTGTTCGTGATTTCTTTCGAAAAGGACAAGATGACCCTGCGGGTGCCGACCAACAAGGCGACCGAAGTGGGGATGCGCTCGCTCAGCTCGCCCGATGTGATCGACCAGGCGATGAAGACGCTGAAGGGCAAGGCCAAGGTCAAGCGCGCGATGTGGTCGCGCCGCGCCCAGGAATACGAACAGAAGATCAACTCGGGCGACCTGATTTCGATCGCCGAGGTGGTCCGCGACCTGCACCGCACCGACGACCAGCGCGAGCAGAGCTATTCCGAGCGTCAGCTTTATGAAGCGGCGCTGGAGCGGCTGACCCGCGAGGTTGCCGCGGTCTCCGGCGGCGACGAGATCCTCGCCGCCAAGCAGGTCGACGACGTGCTGATGTCGCGCGCCGCCTGATCGGGCCGCGGAAGAACCGCCAGATCCATGCCGCGCCCCCCGGGGGCGCGGCATTTTTTATGCGGTTTCCGCCGGACCCGGGCCGATGTCGCGGGCCTGCCGACGCGGCACCGCGGGATTGCCCGGGGGTTCCGCCGCCGCCGGCTTGCATCGCGCCGCCGCTTGGCGCTTAGCTGGGTGGCATGACACGCACCTCAAGCCCCGCCGCGACGATGACAGACAGCCTGAAATCCCGCCTCAACCGCCTCTATACCGGGCGCGGGCGGCGGTCGGTCCGCTTCCGCTATGGGCTGATCCTGTTCGACGCGATCAGCATCCTCTATTTCATCGTCACCGCGCCCTTTACCGCAACGCTGGCGGTGCATCTGGTCAGTTCCGTCTTCGGCATGCTGATCCTGCTGGATTTCTCCGCCCGGCTGTGGATCGCCCGCGACCGCTGGCAGCTGCTGCGGCAGATCCATACGCTGGCCGATGTGGTGGTGATCTGCGTGCTGATCCTCGACCCCTTCCTGTCGCACAGCCTGGCCTTCCTGCGCATCCTGCGCGGGCTGCGGCTGATCCACTCCTACCACCTGCTGCGCGACCTGCGGCGCGACAGCAGCTTCTTCCGGCTGCGCGAGGATGCGGTGATCGCGGCGGTGAACCTGGTGGTGTTCATCTTCTCCACCGCCTCGGCCGCCTATGTGCTGTTCTTCGACCGCGAGCCGGGGCTGCCGGCCTATGTCGACGCGCTCTATTTCACCGTGGCGACGCTGACCACCACCGGCTTCGGCGATATCACCCTGCCCACCGCCGGCGGCAAGCTGTTCTCGATCTTCGTCATGGTGTTCGGCGTGGCGCTCTTCGTGCAGCTGGCGCGGGCGCTGTTCCAGCCGCAGAAGGTGCGGTTCACCTGCCCGGAATGCGGGCTGCTGCGGCATGACCCCGACGCGGTGCATTGCAAGCACTGCGGCCATA
>JBFXGQ010000222.1:0-7393 GCA_050177915.1 Pseudodonghicola sp.
GCTGAGCGAGGAGGCCGCCGCGCGGCGGCTGGAGAGCCTGGAGCGTGCGCTGGGCACGATCGGTGGCACCAGCCGGGACACCGGCCTGTAATCCGGGACCCCGGATGCCGGAAATGAGCCCGGTTCCTCGCCTTTGGCGGGGGGGGGGGCGGCGCGGACGGCTTTTTCTTGAATTTTTAACCCGCCTTAAAAGAGCGTCGTGTATTCCTTGGAATAAATTCTCTTTCACAAGAACAAGAGGCGGCGGTCATGAGCATTTCCAGCGCATTGCAAACCGGAGTCAGCGGTCTGCAGGCCAACTCGCAGGCGGTGAGCGGCATTTCGGAAAACATCGCCAACGCGAACACCGTGGGCTACAAGCGCAGCTTTTCACAGTTCGTGACCACCTCGGCCTCGGGCGGCAGCGAGGCCGGCGTGCTGTCGGTCGATGCGGTGGGTCAGTCTGAGATGAGCCGGGCGGGCGGGCTTCTGACCACCAACTCCTCGACCGATCTGGCGATCAGCGGCGCCGGCTTCTTCGTCGTTTCGGTGCGGCCGGACGAGACCGTGCAGACCAACTACATGCTGACCCGGGCGGGGTCCTTCCTGCCGGATGAGGATGGCAACCTGAAAAACGCCGCCGGCTATTATCTGGCCGGCTACCGGTACGACCTGAACGGCGAGCTGGGCGATATCGACCGCAGCACCTTCGCGCAGATGGAGACGGTCAATGTCGCCGATGTCGCGCTGTCGGCCTCGGCGACGACCAGGATTTCGGTGAATGGCAACCTGCCGTCGCAGGACACCGGGCTGAGCACGCCGGGCGCGGCCTTCAGCTCCTCTTCCGAGTATTTCACCGGACTCGGCGCCTCCGAACGGCTGCAGTTCTCGTGGCAGCCCGGCGCGACCGCGAACCAATGGACCGTCACGGTCAGCGACACCGACGGCAACGCGCTGGGCTCGGTGACCATCGATTACAACGATTCCGGGGCGGTGGCGGGCTCGCCCGCCTCCTATTCCGGCGTGACCTCGACCGCCACCGCGCCGGCGGCTTTCGCCTTCGATACCGCCTCGGGTGTCGCCACGCTGACGCTGGACAACGGCAGCACGCCGCAGACCGTGACGGTCGATTTCGGCGCGCCGGGCAGCTTCGACGGCGTCACCCAGTTCTCCGGCGACTTCAGCCAGACCTTCGACCGCGACGGGTCGAGCGTGGGCGAACTGACCCGAACCGAGATCGACGAGGACGGCACGCTCTACGGGGTGTTCGACAACGGCCAGCGCCGCGCGCTCTATCAGATCCCGGTCGGCGTGGTGGCCAACCCCAACGGCTTGCAGGAGGTGCAGGGCAACGCCTATGCGCTGACCAACGAGACCGGCTCGTTCATCGCGTTGCAGGCCGATACCGGGGCCACCGGGGCGATCTCCTCCTATTCGCTCGAGGCCTCGAACGTGGATATCGCCGAGGAAATGACCGAGCTGATCAAGGCGCAGCGGGCGTTTTCGACCAATGCCAAGATCATCACTACCGTCGACCAGATGATGGATGAGACCACGCAGCTGAAACGCTGATCCGGATTGGCGTTCAGGGAGTAGATAGATGAGCCTTTCGACCGCGTTGAACGTGGCGGCCAGCGGGCTTGCCACGACGCAGGCCCAAACCCAGATCATTGCCGAGAACGTCGCCAACGCGATGAACGAAGGCTATGTCCGGCGCGAGGCGGTGCTGGTCACCGCCACCGGCGGCAGTGCCCGGGTCGGCGAGGTGCGGCGCGATGTCGATGCCGCGCTGGTGCGGATGTCGCGCGCCGAAAGCGGCAAGATGGCGCATCAGCAGGCGATCTACGAGGCGCTGGACGATTACACCATCTATCTGGGCCAGCCCGGCGACGGGCTGTCGCCGGCCGACAAGTTCTCGTCCTTCAATACCGCGCTGACGACGCTGGTGAACATGCCCTCCTCGACCGAGGCGCAATCGGCCGCAGTCTATGCGGCCGAGGATCTGGCGGCCTCGATCCGCGGCGCCAGCGACACGCTGGCCGAGGTGCGCGCGGATGTGGACATGGAGATCCGCTACGAGGTCGCCGATCTCAATCAGGCGCTCTACGATCTGGCCGACCTGAACCGGCAGATGCGCGATTTCGAGACCGGCACGCTGGAGGCGGCGCAGCTGAGCGATCAGATGGACGGGCTGCTGGATCAGGTGTCCGAGATCGTCGGCGTCCGGGTCAGCTTCACCTCGGACAATATGGTCAACATCTACACCACCGGCGGCGCGGCGCTGCTGGAGGGGACCCAGGTCCAGGATGTGAGCTATAGCGCCGGCGACGGCAGCTTCTATGCCGGCACCACCGAGATCACGCCGGGCAAGGACGGGATCCGCGGCATCGAGGAGGGCAGCCTGGTCGGGCTTTCCGAACTGAAAAGCGACATCCTGCCCCGGTTCCAGCTGCAGCTGGACGAATACGCCCGTGGCCTGATCCAGGCCTTCGAGGCGGCGGATGCCTCGCTCTCTGTCGGCGAGGCCGGGCTGTTCACCGACAACGGTAATGCCTTCGACGCAGCCAATCTGGACGGTCTGGCCGGCCGGCTGCGGGTGAACGAGGCCATCGCGCACGACGGTGGCAGCGAAATCTGGCGCATCCGCGACGGTCTGGGGGCGACCGAAGAGGGGGCCGCCGCCGAGACCGGCCAGATTCAGGCCTTTATCGACACGCTGGGCACGCCGGTGGGGGCCGATCCCGCCACCGGGCTGACCGCGACGGTGACGGTGGCGGATTTCGCCGCCGAACTGGTGACCGCGCAATCGTCCGAGCGCGCCCGGGCCCAAACCAGCTATAGCGCCGCCAGTTCGGCGGCCGAGCTGGTGCAGGCCTCGCGCCAGAACGTCGAGGGTGTGAACATCGACGACGAGATGCAGAAGCTGCTGCTGATCGAGCAGAGCTATGCCGCCAATTCGAAAATGCTGACAGCCGTGTCCGAGATGCTGGACACGCTGCTGGCCGCAGTCTGAGGATAAGTGATGAGCTGGACCATCAGCCGTGTGTCGTCCCTGCAACTGAACCTGGCCAACCGCCAGTACGTCGCCCGCGCGACCGAGCTGCTGCAAAAGGCCGGGCAGGAGCTGTCCACCGGGGTCAAGGCCGATATCTTCGCCGATCTGGGACCGCGCGCCGCGGTGGCGCTGACCCTGCGCGCGCGTGAGGAGAACACGCAGGCCTATATCACCTCGAACAAGATCCTCGACAGCAAGCTGCAGGCGATGCTGACCTCGGTCGACGGGGTGCGCGACAGCGCCGACGATGTGCTGCAGAACGCCCTGGTGAACGCCTCGCGTCCGACCACCGGGGTGGCGGCGCTGCAGGATGAATCCCGGGCTGCGCTGGAAAGCATCATCGCCTCGCTCAACATCAGCTACAACGGCGACCACCTGTTCTCGGGGATCGACAGCGACACGCCGCCGCTGACCCGCTGGAACGAGGTGAGCGACGCCACCGGCACCTCGCCCGAGCAGGTGTTGCAGGACATCGTCGGCAGCGGTCCCACCACCCTGGCCGAGGCCGAGGAGATGATCGCCAAGCTCGACGCCTTCTTCGATTCCACCAACAGCGACCCGGCGCTGAACTATGAGGGCACCTTCTTCAACGGCACGCCGCTGGTCGACGACAGCGGCGCCGAGGCGAACCGGGTCACCGCCCGGATCGACGTCGGCCAGGCGCTGGACTACGGCGTGCAGGCGAATGACGAGGCCTTCCGCAGCATGATGAAGGGGCTGGCGATGCTGGCGGTCACCAATGTGGCCGAAATCGACGACAGCGCGACCTATGCCCGCTGGATGGAAGAGGTCAACGCATCGCTGAGCGGTGGCGTGCAGGGGGCGCTGAACGTCTCTGCCGGGATCGGCTTCAACCAGCAGGTGGTGGAAAACACCCAGACCCACCTGAACGATCTGTCGCTGGTACAGCGGACCCAGATCGCGGATTATGAAAACGTCGATCCCTACGAGGCCTCGACGCTGGTGACCAGCCTGGAGACGCAGCTTGAGGCAAGCTACAACGTCACCGCGCGGCTGTCGCAGATGTTGCTGCTGAACTACCTCTAGGGTCTTTTCGCCGGATTTGCCGGGCGCCCGGGCTCAGGCCCGGGCCTGAAGCGGCGCCGACTGGACCGGCCGTTGTTCCGGCGCCGGCAGTTCCAGCTGTTCCGGCGCGCTCAGCTTGTAGCCGCGCCCGTGCACCGTCTCGATATACTGCGCGCCGCTGGCGGCGGCGGCGGCGATCTTCTTGCGCAGCTTGCAGATATAGACGTCGATCACCTTGTCGAACGGCTGGTCCGCGCTCATCCCGTAGACCGCGTCGTAGATCGCGTTCTTCGAGATCACCTTGTTCGAATT
Organism: Pseudodonghicola sp.; assembly: GCA_050177915.1. Classification (GTDB taxonomy): domain Bacteria; phylum Pseudomonadota; class Alphaproteobacteria; order Rhodobacterales; family Rhodobacteraceae; genus Pseudodonghicola. The sequence continues at coordinate 4,373 of JBFXGQ010000222.1, forward strand.
CAGCGCCAGGTGCTGGAAGATCGAGTGTTCCCGCTTGGACAGCTTGATCCGCGCGCCCGAGACGATCGGGTCGCGGCCGTCGAAGAACGCCGTCAGCTCGCCCACCACGACGCTTTCGGCGGCATGGCCATGGAACCGGCGGACGATCGAGTTGATCCGCGACAGCACCTCGCTGCCCTTGATCGGGCTGACGATGACATCGTCTGCGCCGCGATCAAGGGCTGCCGAGGTATCCTGCGAATTGCGGAAGTCGCGCAGAACGATGACCGGATTGGCGCAGCCGGCCTTGCGGATGGCGCGGATCTGGTCGTGGGTGTCGGGGGATTCCCCGATCAGGATCGCGCGGATCTCGTTGCCCGGCTGGGTCAGCGGCGCGAGACCGCAGTCGAAGAAATCCAGATCGACAAAGAAGGGGTCGATGCCCGCGTTCTCAAGCTCGTTCGCCAAGGACGCCTGGCGTCTTTCGCGTGGTTCGAAAACATAGGCGCGCATGAACACCTCCGTTCCCGCCGTTATTCATCGCTATTCTTAATCGCTAACAAGGAAAGTTGGATAGTTCAATAATAAATTTGCATCTGTGCAAGTTTAGATGTGACTGTATATGGACTTCGCAAAAACAAACGGCTAGATTTCTCTCGACGGCCAAGGGTGAATTCTATGTCTGCACGCAGGGCTCAGACGGTGTTTCGGGGGGCGGCCATGGCCTGGCTGCGCCGCGCGCGCGTCGTTCTGACGGCGCTGGGGCTGGCCGCCGCGCTGGGGTCGGCGCCGGCCGGGGCCGAGGTGCGGATCAAGGACATCGCCAGTTTCGAGGGGATCCGGGAAAACCACCTGATCGGCTATGGCCTGGTGGTGGGGCTGATGGGCTCCGGCGACAAGCTGACCAACAGCCCTTTCACCCGCGAGGCGGTCAAGGGCATGCTGGAGCGGCTGGGGGTGGCCAACCTGGACGGCGATCTGCTGAAGACCAAGAACACCGCGGCGGTGATGGTGACGGCAAAACTGCCGCCCTTCGCGCGGCGCGGCGCCCCGATCGACGTGACGGTCTCGTCGCTGGGCGACGCCACCAGCCTGCGCGGCGGTACCCTGCTGGTCACCCCGCTGTCGGGCGCCGATGGCGAGGTCTATGCGGTGGCGCAGGGTTCGGTCGCGGTCTCGGGCTTCATCGCGCAGGGCAATGCCGGCAGCGTCGTCGAGGGGGTGCCGACCATCGCCCGTATCGACAACGGCGCCATCGTCGAGCGCGAGGTCGGGTTCGAGCTGCGCGAGCTGGACAGTTTCCGGATCGCGCTGCGGGTGCCCGATTTCACCACAGCCGCGCGGATCGAGGATGTGATCAACATGACGCTGGGCGGCGGCGCCGCCCGCGCGCTCGATCCCGGCACGGTCGAGGTCAATGTGCCGGGCAAGGGCGACGTGGCCGAGACCATCGCCGCGATCGAGAACCTGACCGTACAGCCGGACAGCACCGCCCGGGTGGTGGTGGACGAGAAGTCCGGCACCATCGTGATCGGCGCCAATGTGCGGATCGGCCAGGTGGCGATCAGTCAGGGCGGGCTGACGGTGCGGGTGCGCGAACGCTACAACGTCAGCCAGCCCAATCCGATCAGCATCGGCGGCACCACGGTGGTGGTGCCGGAAACCAACATCGACGTGGAGGAGCGCGAGAGCCGCTTCACCATCCTCGAGGGTGACGTGAGCCTGCAGGACCTGGTGGACGGGCTCAACGCCATCGGCGTCGGCGCGCGGCAGACGATCTCGATCCTGCAGGCGATCAAGGCCTCGGGCGCGCTGCACGCGGATCTGGAGATCATCTGATGACGACATCCCTGCCGGCATCCTCGCCCGCCACGCTGGCGGCATCGCCCGACACCGCGCGCGGGTCCGCTGTCACGCCGACGGCGGCGGACGACAAGCTGGGCCGCGATTTCGAGGCGGTGTTTCTGAGCCAGTTCGTGGATCAGATGATGAAGACGGTGGACTACGGTCCCGCATCGGGCGGGCAGGGGGCCGAGATGTGGCGCTCCTTCCTGTCGGATGCCTTGGCCGAGCAACTGGCAGATCGCGGCGGTTTCGGGCTGGGGGACAGCATCGGGCGGATGCTGGCCGCCTATCGGCGCTGACGGCGGCGCAGGGAAAGGGGCGGATCATGCGGGAACGGCGGAAATTCCGGATCGGACAGCGGATGGAAGCACGGCGCAGCGCGCCGGCGGGCGGGCCGGTCGTGCTGACCGAGGAGGACGAGGCGAATATCGACGCCTTCGTCGTCAAGGTCGGCGAGGCGGTGGCGCTGCTGAACGAAGAGATCGCCGCGCTCCGCTCCGGGCGGTTGCAGATGGTCGGAGAGCTGTTCGACCGCAAATCGGCGCTGCTGAAGTGGCTGGAGCTGCGGATGCCGCTGGTCGAGCCCTTTCTGGCGCATGAGGCGGCGAAATCCCGCGGCCTGCCGGCGCGTCTGGCCGAATTGCAGCGCGCGGTGAGCGAGGACAGCGCGCTGCTCCAGCGCATGGCGCGCGCCGCCGGCACCATCGTGCGTGAGATCCGGAAGGCGACCGAACGCAGCGGGCTCGGCGGGCTTTACGGCAAGTCGGGGCAGAAGATCGGCGACCGCACCGGCGGTCAGCTGCGGATCGACCGGGAGTTCTGACGGCTCACTTAAGGCGCGCTTGTGGTGGCTCCGGATCGTCTCCGGGGCCTTTGGCCCGTGAAATCGGGAAAAACGTAAACCCCGCTTTAACCTCGGCGTAAATATCCACGGTACTGGGTAACACCAGTTCACAGTCAGAAGACTGGATCCAAAAAAACGAGAACTGAGGAGAGCATTAAATGTCGTCCATTCTCACCAACAGCTCGGCCATGGTCGCGCTGGCGACCCTGACCGAAGTCAACCGTGGCCTGAACGAAACCCAGAACCGCGTCTCCAGCGGCCTGGCGATCAGCTCGGGCAAGGACAACGCCGCCTATTTCGCCATTTCGGAAACGATGGACGGCGACAGCGGCATGTTCAGCGCCATCAACGAA
>JBFXGQ010000223.1:0-7387 GCA_050177915.1 Pseudodonghicola sp.
GTCCGCGACCGCCGAGAATGCCTACTTCGGGCCCTTCATCCAGGCCGGGGCGCCCTTGGCGTCGTGGATCACCTGGGAAGTGATCGGTGTCGTGGTCGGGGCCTATCTGGGCAGTCGCCGCGCCGGGCGCATCAGCGTCAAGGTCGAGCGCGGCCCGCATGTGACGCCCCTGCAGCGCTTTGGCTATGCCTTTGCCGGCGGGGTGCTGGTCGGCTTCGGCAGCCGCCTTGCGCGCGGATGCACCAGCGGCCTCGGCCTGTCGGGCGGCGCGACGCTGGCAGTGGCGGGCTTCGTGTTCCTGATCGGGTTCTTCGCCGCCGGCTTCATCGTCACCATGATGTTCCGGAGGATCTGGCAATGACCATTCCCTTCTACGACTATGGCATCCCCGGCGGCCTGCTGACCGGCCTGCTGTTCGGCTACGCGCTCGAAGCCGCGGGCTTCGGCAGTCCCCGCAAACTGACCGGGCAGTTCTCGCTGAAGGATTTCAGCGTCTTCAAGGTCATGTTCACCGCCGTGCTGGTGGCGGCCATCGGGCTTTATGTCCTGCGCAGCACGGGCCTGATCGGGGCGGACGCTGTCTTTGTCCCGACGCTCTATTTCTGGGCCATCCTCGCCGGCGGCCTGCTGATCGGTGCGGGCTTTGCCGTTGGCGGCTACTGTCCGGGGACGTCGCTGGTCGGTGTGGCTTCGGGCCGGATCGACGCGATCGTTTTCGTGGTCGGCATGGTCGCGGGCGTGATCGTGTTCGCCCAGCTCTTTGGGCCGCTGACGGACTTCTATTTCGCGGCCCAAGGTCCCGAAGGTCAGCGGCTTCCCGATCTGCTGGGGCTGCCCGAATGGCTGATCCTGGCGATCTTCGTCGTGATCGCGGCCGGCGGTTTCGCCCTGGGGTCGCGTCTGGAACGCGCCCGCGGCGGGCCTTTCACCGCCGAGGAGGTCTGCGCGCCCGAGGACCAGACCGGCGCTGCGTCGATCTCGCAGCCCGCTGAATGAACCTTGAACGAACTTGAATGAAGCAGTGAGGAGTAATGCTCATGAAAGTGAAGACCAGTAACAGCCTGCTGAAGGCCGCGATGATTCCGGTCGCAGCGCTGGCCGTCGGCGCGGCGGTTTCCGGCCAGGCCAATGCCCAGGCCAAGAACCCCTGCGCGCCGGCAATGGCGAAGCCCGCGAACCCCTGTGCCCCGGCGCAGGCGAAGCCGGCGAACCCCTGCGCACCGGCAGCGGCCAACAAAGCTGACGCCGCCGCCTTGCCGAAAGGCCCCTACGATACGACGACCAAGTATCCGCAGGCGGTCTACGGCAACGAGATGCCGAACATCGTCAAGAACTACCTGCGGGCGACGCCCTATATCGGGACCGGCGGCCTTATCGATCCGTCGGGTCTGGGCATCCTGAAGACCATGGGGTTCAAGACCATCGTCAACCTGAACACCGCCGAGGAAGGTGCAACCGAGGAGGCCGCTCTGGCCAAGGCGGCGGGGCTGGAGTTCATCAGCCTTGCGGTGCCCACCAAGGCGCCGACCCCGGAACAGGTCGCCGAATTCGCCAAGATCGCGGAAAACCCGGACAACTATCCGATCCTTCTGCACTGTGAATCGTCGAACCGCGTCGGCGCGATGTGGACGCTTTACCGCGCCTCCAAGGGCGTGCCGGCGGAAATCGCCGTGGAGGAAGGCCGCGCCGTCGGGCTCAAGACCAGCCGCGAACCCGCGGTGCGCGAACAGCTTGGCCTGCCGCCGCTGTAAACCGTATCAGAGTGCTGCACTCTACGGGGGCCGGCCTTGCGAGCGCCGGCCCCCATTTTTCTTTTTTCGTGGCCAATGCCGCCGCGCGCAGAGAGGAATGCCATGGCGAAGGGTTCAGTCCGGGAAAAGTATCAAGCTGCGGTGCGGTCGCGGGTCCTGCCCGAACCGGATCTCGACGACTTGCCCGCCGAGCAGCTTGAGCGAATGCACGAGGCGGCCGCGATCGTGCTGCAAAGCGAAAGCGACTTGGCGCAGGCGGGCAAGAGCGTGGTCGGCGAAATGCTGCGGGGGCAGGGCGATTTCCTGGTCTGGGAACGCTATCCCAAGGGGGATGTGTTCGATGAGGCGAACCACAGTCACTGTTTCTACCACGCCCACGACCCCGGCGAGATGGCCGAGGGCGAGAACGGGCATTTTCACCTCTTCGTCCGGCCCGCCGGTATCGGGACGGAGATCGAGCCCGTTGCGCTGCCCGGCGCGGAGATACCCGACGATCCGCGGGATCGATTCGTCCATATCGGGGCGATCAGCGTGGACGCCTACAGCCGACCGATCCGGATCTTCACGACGAATGCCTGGGTGACGAATGAAACCTATGTCAGGGCAGAGGATGTCATCCCGCTGCTCGACCATTTCGCCATCGAGGTGGCACAGCCCGATCCATCGGTCAGCGCCTGGGTCACGGCGATGGTCAAATTCTATCGTCCGCAGTTCGAGGGGCTGCTGCGTTTGCGCGACGAGGTGGTCGCAGATTGGGCCTCCGCACATCCCGACCGGGAGGCGCTACAGGATCGACGTTTGCAGATCACAAGCGAAATAGGGGTCGATATCGCACTCCAGATCGAACGGATCGAAGCTGCCTTTGACGACTGACCGGCCGGGAAGGGGGCGGAACAGCCGAACTGGCACTGTCACCTGATCCGGCGGCGGTCCAACGGGCCGCGGGGGGAGGGGGCTGGACCGTGGCTTGGAAGGATCGTCGTCTGGCGCGGTTGGTAAGGGGCGGCGCAAGCGGCCATTGCGGAGTTTCACTCAGGTCCCGGTGGACGGTCGTTTCCACGCGCGCACCGGAAAGGGGCGAAACCGAATGGGTTTTGCGCTGGGGGCCTGTCCGAGCTACCATGCAGCCGAGGGGGCTTCTCGGGACCCTGGCTTCGGGCCCTGGTGCGAAAGCACCGACAGGTCGACGCGAGAACGATATCTCGCTCAACGGCGTGCCGTGTTTGTCGCCTCGACGAGACGAGCGCAAAAGGGAGATTTGCGGGTCGATCGCCAGAACGCAGTGAAACAGAGAGGGAGGGAGGAATGTCGGATTCTGAGGCTGCCACCGGCAACACCGTGCGCGAGGTCGTTGCGGTGTTCCACGATGCCGAGACGCTTGAGGCTGCCGCTGAAGAACTGGTGAAGGCCGGCTTTCCGCAAAGCCGCCTGAGCGTGCTGGGCGACCGGACGTCGGTCGCCGAACGGCTTGGTCACCACTTCGAACCGATCGAGGAAATGGAAGACGATCCACGGGTGCCGCAGAGCATCTTCGTCTTCAAGTCCGACCGGGCAACCGCCGAGGCCGCCGCATTCGGGCTGCCGATGTATGTGGGCGCGATGGGCAGTGCGCTGGCGGTCGTGGCGAGCGGCGGCGCAGTGGCGATGGTGCTGCTGGCTGCGGCGGCTGGCGGGGTCGTCGGCGGCGGGATCGGCGGCGTGATTGCACGGGCCATCGGCAAGACGCATGCCGACCGGTTGGAGGCCAGCCTGCGCGAGGGCGGGATCATGCTGTGGGTGGTCGTCAGCGACACCAGCGAAGAGACGCAGGTCATCGAGATCCTGAAACAGGCCGGCGGTGCGGATGTGCATGCCCACCAGATCGAGCGAACCTGGGGAGAGATGGAAAACCCGTTCACGAGCTGGAACCCCGATCCGTTCCTGGACTGAACATAAGGAGGCCCATGTCCCTTCCCAGGTCTCATCGACTGATGAAAGGTAAGGTGGCGGCAGGGCCGATACGGCGGGTTGTTGGTCTCCTGCGGCGGGCTGAGACTGCCAATGTGCCTCTGCCTCCCGGGCCGAAGCCGTCATCCAGCCAAGGTCGTTTGCCCTGGCTGAGTGGTCCGGTTGTCCGATTGTCAGCGCATGATCACTCTGACAAGGGCCGCGCCCGGTCGGTGGCGCGCGCCGTGGTCCTTTGACCATGAGCGTCGATCCGCGCGATCTCTGCGCCGCCTTTGAGGGCAAGCACCGTTCCTTCCGGGACGGGGGTCCAGCCTTCCGACGTCAACGGCACGCTGGCCAGGTAGAGCACGCTTGCTTTCTCGTGGGGCGCCGCGACCTTCAGCCCCTTCACAGACAGGTTCCGGCCCGTCGAGAGGCTGAGCCCCGGAGCGCGAGGTTCCGAGAAGGAACCGCCGCCCTCGTCCCAACGGCGTTTGTGGGAATGGGCGAACAGGACGTCTCCGTCGGAATAGAGGAAGTTGGCCGACCCCAGCGCCCTGAAGGCGGAGGCCGCCTCCGCGATGATCGCCAGCCGCTCCGACAACGGAGGCTTTTCCGAACTGCCCCGCCACAAAACCGCCAGACGCTCAAGCAGGACACAGAAGGCATATTCCGAGTCGGTTTCGCCGATCGGGCGAAACTCGTCCGATTGCAGGGGCATCTCAGTCCAGATCCCCTTCAGACTACCGTTATGGGCAAAGAAATGGGCCCGCCCGCCGAGTTCGCGGATGAACGGATGCGTGTTGGAGAAGCTGAGCGCCCCGACAGAGGCGTACCGCACATGGGCAATGACGCAGGTGCTGGTCAAAGGCTGGGTTTCGATGAAGCGGACCCAGGGGCTGTCGCTTGCGGGTTCCGCCTCCTTAATCAGAAGGGCATCCTTGCCTTCGTGGTAGGCAATGCCCCAGCCGGATTTGTTGGGGTGGATCAGCCCGCCATGTTCGGCAAAGGCATGTAGCGAATAGGTCACCCGCACCGGATCCGAGCTCGATACGCCAAGCAGTTCACACATGGTTTTCCCGCCTCAAGTCAGACCCTTTGTGCATATATCGGGGCACTCGATCACGGTCTTCAACCGTGCCGGAAAAACGTCTGCGTGATGTCTCCGCCCCCGCAGGTCAGGCGGCAGGGCCGGCGATCGCGTCAGGACTTGCCGCGCAGCAGCTCCTCGACCAGACGCTGCACATCCAGCGCCTCCTGCGGGGTGGCCAGCCGGTGGGGCTGGCCCGCCATGCACAGCAGCAGATCGTCCAGCTGCGCTCTCAGCGCAGCGGCGCGGCGGTCCGCCGGCTGCGGCCCCACCGCTGTGAAGTCCTCGCCATAAGATATGGCATCCTCGGAGAAATTCGAAACGCGATGGCTGGCCTTGCTGGCCTTGATCGTCAGCTCCTGCCGGTCGGGCTGCGCGCCGCCGACCGTCGCCAGGATCGACACCGGCAGCCCCTGGCGGTTCTCGAGCCGGGCGAGCAGCGCGGTTTCGCACAGCGCCGGATCCTCGGGGTAGGACGGACGCGACCAGACCACCGACAGCGGCCCCAGAATGCGTTGGGTAAAGAACAGGAAGTGCGAGATCACCTCGCGGGTCATGCCGCCCTCGGCGCGGAAGCGCAGCCAGTCGGCGGCCTGTTGCCAGGCCCGCGGCCAGGCCGCATAGGTGACAACCATGTCCACGCCCACCAACGCGCCGATCTCGCCCGCGCTCGCCTCGCGGCAGATGTCGGTCAGGGCGTCACCGGCGGCTTGGGTGAAGTTCACCGCTGCCGGCACGCCGCTGGCGCGCAGGCCGGCCACCAGTTCCTCGCTCGCGGCGGCGTCGACCCCCAGCGGCTTTTCCAGAAACACCGCCTTGCCGGCCGCGGCGGCGGCCAGGGCGTAGGCCATGCGCGGCACGGGCGGGCAGGCGAGATAGACCAGATCGGCCTCGGCGATGGCCTCTTCGGCCGATGCCGCGATCTGTGCCTCGGGGGCCTGCGCCTGTGCCGCGGCGCAGGCCGCCGGGGCGGGATCCCACAGCGCCATCGGGACGTATCCCTCGTGCCGTTGCATATGCTCGAGCATCCGTCGCCCCATGATCCCCAGACCGATGATCGCCGTCTTCACTGCCATGTTCGTTCCTGTCCCTTTTGTCTTTGCCCGGCCCGGCCTGCCGGGATCGGTCCATCCCCCCTCGGCCGCCGAGGACCAGTGCGCGCGGACCTCGCGCCGGATGCTCGGGTCCCGGATGTGGTGGTTCCGGCGCGATGGTGCACCGCGCGAGGGGCGCGCGCAACATCGAGCTGCGCGACAGGGCCGCCGCCGCGACGGGGCCTGACGCGGTGCTGCAGCGGTGGGCAGCGGCGGGACTGGACCTGTTCGCACCTCTCGCCGCCAGCGCGGGGCGCGGGGGGGGGGGCGACCATGCCGTTCCGGTCATTCGGCGCCATGGACGAACAGGGTCTCGGCGCCCCTCGGACATGCCTGCGGCGCCGGCGGCCGGGCTAGACCAGGACGAGGTTCGCGGCGTCGAACCCGACCTCCAGCATGTCGCCGGGGCGCGGGGCGGGCAGGTTCGGCGTGTTGAACACGTCCATCGAGAGGATCTGGCTGCCCAGAGCCACCTTCATGCGGATGATCGGGCCAAGGAACATCACGTCCTGGATCCGGGCGTTCAGCGTCACGCCAGAGGGATGTCGGCCCGGCGTGATGGTCTCGGGGCGCAGCGACAGGGTCAGCCTCTCTCCCGCCTTGGCCGGCAGCGGCCGTCCGGTTTCGAATTGCTGCTCGCCCAGCCGGACCGCACCGGTGGCGGGGTCGACGACCTCGACATCCAGCTGGCTGATCTGGCCCACGAAGTTGCTGACGAAAGCGGTCTTCGGCGTGTTGTAGATCTCGGCCGGGGTGCCGATCTGCTCGGCAAGGCCCGCGTTCATCACCACGATGCGGTCGGAGATGCTCAGCGCCTCCTCCTGATCGTGGGTCACGTAGATGGTGGTGATGCCCAGCGACTGCTGGATGCGGCGGATCTCCTCGCGCAGGCTGACCCGGATCTTGGCATCCAGCGCCGACAGCGGCTCGTCCAGCAACAGCAGCTGCGGCCGCCCGGCCAGCGCCCGCGCCAGGGCGACGCGCTGCTGCTGGCCGCCCGACAGCTGGAACGGGAAGCGCGCGCCCAGCTCGCCGAGCCCGACCAGATCGAGCATCTCGGCGACACGGGTGGCGATGCTGGCGCGATCGGTGCCGGCCACTTTCATACCGAAGCCCACGTTCTGCGCCACGGTCATGTTCGGGAACAACGCGTAGGACTGGAACACCATGCCGATGTTGCGCTGGTTCGGGCGCAGGCGCACCACGTCCTGCCCGGCGATCCGGATGATGCCGGCATCGGGCGTCTCGAACCCGGCGATCATCCGCAGGGTCGTGGTCTTGCCGCAGCCGGAAGGGCCGAGAAACGAGATGAACTCGCCTGGCTCCACCGCCAGGTCGAAGCCCTTCACGACATGCAGCGCACCATAGAACTTTTCGATATCGGCGAGTTCGAGAAAGGCCATCAATGCGTCGTCCGGGGGTGTTTCTGGAGGCGGGTGACAAGCTGGATCAGGCCCATGCAGGCCCAGGTGATGGCGAAGGCGATCACCGCCAGCGCAGCGGGCGCATAGGCGCGGGTGGCGCCG
>JBFXGQ010000224.1:0-7364 GCA_050177915.1 Pseudodonghicola sp.
CGGCCACCAGTTCGGTGATCTCCTCCAGATCGCCCTTGACCCGCGGCTGGTAATGCGAGGTCGAGGGTTTCGGCGCCGCATAGGTGCCGGTGGCGAACATCACGTCCTTGGGAATGTCGATCAGCACCGGGCCGGGGCGGCCGGCGGTGGCGACGTGGAACGCCTCGTGGATCGTGGCCGACAGCCTGTCGGTGTCCTTCACCAGCCAGTTGTGCTTGGTGCAGGGGCGGGTGATGCCCACGGTGTCGGCCTCCTGAAAGGCGTCCGAGCCGATCAGGAAGGTCGGCACCTGGCCGGTCAGCACGACGATCGGGATCGAATCCAGCAGCGCATCGGTCAACCCGGTCACCGCATTGGTCGCGCCGGGGCCCGAGGTCACCAGAACAACGCCCGGCTTGCCGGTCGAACGGGCATAGCCTTCGGCGGCATGCACCGCGCCCTGTTCGTGCCGGACCAGAATGTGGCGGATGTCGTTTTGCAGGAAGATCTCGTCATAAATCGGCAGTACCGCGCCGCCCGGGTAGCCGAATACCGTGTCCACACCCTGATCCTTCAGGGCCTGAACCACCATCTTTGCTCCGGTCATCTCACGTGTCATCTGCTTTGCTCCATCCGCGACATCGCTTGTCTTCGTCATCAGTGCCGAACTTTCATCAGCGCAAAAAAAAGCCCCCGGTTTAACGAGGGCGCATGGGTCAGATTATGGTCTACCGTTACCGGCCCATGCGCGTGGTTCCTACGATTACGACTAGTGCGGCCATGGCCACGAGGCTCCTTTTCGATGGCGCGCAGATTAGGAGCGGGGGCAGGGGGCGTCAACCTGCAAAATCGGCAGAACCCCTATCTTGGCTGCAGCATTCCTGACATTTTGTTGCGGGCGGTGCGCGTCGCTGGCAATATTGCGAAAATTCCGGGGTGGTTTCGGGTCAGAAACTCACTCCGGTGCCCTGCAACACCCCGTGTTCCAGCGCATAGCGGGTGAGTCCCGCGGTCGAGGAGATGCCGAGCTTGCGCTTGATGTTCTTGCGGTGGGTCTCCACCGTGCGCACCGAGATCTCCAGCGCCTGCGCCACCTGCTTGTTGGACTTGCCCTGCGCCAGTTGCAGCAGCACGGTCTGTTCGCGCCCGGTCAGCGGCTCGCGCTCGCAGGTGGCGGCGGGGGCGAGCGAGCCGCTGGCCCCGGTGCACAGGTAGCGCTCGCCGCGCATCACCGCGTCGATGGCCTGCTTGATCTCCTCGGTCGGCACGTCCTTGAGCACGTAGCCCATGGCGCCATGGCTCAGCGCCGAGGTGATATATTCCGGGCTGTCGTGCATCGACAGGATAAGGATCCGCGCCGAGGGGGCGCGTTCCAGCAGCATCTCGGTGGCGCTCAGCCCGCCCAGCCGCGGCATGTTCAGATCCATCAGGATCACGTCGGGCGCCAGCGCCTGGGCATGATCGACCGCCGCCTGCCCGTCGCAGAGTGCGCCGACCACCTCGATGTCGTCATAGCTTTCCAGGATGGACACCAGCCCCTCGACCACCATCGGGTGATCGTCGACGATCAGAATCCGCACCGGGCGGGTCATGTATGGGTCTCCGTTTTCTGTGGTGCCGTATCCTCGGGCGGCAGGAGGTGGCTCAGCGGCAGATGGGCCTCGATCACCGTGCCGCTCTGCGCGCCGCGAGATGCCAGAATGCGCAAGGTGCCGTCAAGCTGCTCGATCCGTTCCTGCATGTTGCGCAGGCCCAGCCCGGCACCGGCGCTGCGCGGCTGGGCGGGGATGCCGCGGCCGTTGTCCGCGATGCGCAGGGTGACGCCCTTCTTGTGGGCGAGGATGTCGATCTCGACCCGGGTGGCGCCGGCGTGGCGGTCGATATTGGTCAGCGCCTCCTGCGCGATCCGGTAAAGGGCGATCTTGGCCTCGCGGTCGATGCGGTTGCGGAACACCACGGTGTTCAGCTTGACCTCGATGCCGGTGCGCTCCTGGAAATCCTCGGCCAGCGCCTTGACCGCCGGGCTCAGCCCCAGATCGTCCAGCGAGGCGGGGCGCAGGTCGCGGCTGATGCGGCGCACTTCGGTGATTGCGCTGCCCAGATAGGTGATGCCCTTGTCCAGCGGCACCTGGGCGCCGTCGTGATCGCCGCGGCCCAGCCGGCGGCGGGCGTTGTCCAGCGCATAGCGCACCCCCACGAGGATCTGGCTGATGCTGTCGTGCAGCTCGCGGGCGATGCGGCCGCGTTCCTCTTCCTGGGCGTCGAACACGCGCTGGGTCAGCTTCTTCAGCTTGGCGTCGGCCAGCCGCCGTTCGTGGATGTTCAGCACCATGCCCGAGGCGAAGACCAGCAGCAACGCCGCCAGGGTGATGCCGCCGATATAGAGAAAGGTGCGCCGCACCCGCGCCTCGACCTCGGCGCGCGAGGCGGCGACCGAGGCCAGCACGTCGTCGATGAAGACGCCGGTGCCCACCGCCCACTGCCAGTCCTGCAGGCCGAGGACGTAGGTGACCATCCGCGCCTCCTCGCCGGTGGAGGGTTTCGGCCACAGGTGTTCGTGCCAGCCCGCCCCCTGCCGCGCGATGCGGATGAATTCGTCGACGATCGGGGTGCCCTCGCTGTCCGCCAGCCCGGCCCAGTTGCGGTTGATGAACTCGGTCTGGCGCGGCGACACCAGATTGTTGCCGTCATAGTCGTAGACGAAGAAGAACCCCTCGTCGCCGTAGATCATCGCGGCGAGGATCTGCAGCACCCGCTCCTTGGAACGGGCGTCGTCGGGGGCGGCGGGGCCGTAGATGAAATAGAAGGCGTTGCGCGCCTGGGTCACATAGTTGCGCAGCTCGGCCTTCTTGGCCTCCAGCAGCCGGGTCTCCAGCGAGCGGATCTCGCTCTCGGCCAGCTGCCGGGCCTGGCTGGCCACCAGGATGGCGATCGCCGTCGCGGCCAGCAGCATGGGCAGCGCGGCCAGCAGGAAGAGTTTCTGAGCGTAGCTCGGGGTCAACAGGGTGCGCAGTCGCTGCATAAGGCGCACAATTGCGCGGCTGCGCCGCCGAATCAATGGCCCGCCGTGTCGCGGTCCGATGTTTCCGAATTGCGCGAAAACCCGTCAGAAGGGTCGTTTGCGTGCCTAATTTCTGCATTTCCTACGTACAACTTGGTATTCCGCGCGGCCGGGCGAGCGGCTAATTTGCCCGCATCTGCCCTGCCTTCGCATGCGGGGTTGAAAACTGTTCCAATTGGGGAGGAAACCGAAATGGATCGTCGCTCTTTTCTGAAAACGTCCGCACTGGGTGGCTCGGCCGCCGCTGCGACCGCGCTGGCCGCGCCGGCCTATGCGCAGGGCAAGCGGACCCTGACGCTGGTCACCACCTGGGGCCGCGGACTGGCCGGTGTGCATGACAGCGCGCAATACTGCGCCGACATGATCACCGCCATGTCCGACGGCAACCTGACCGTGGACGTCAAGGCCGCGGGCGAGCTGGTGGGCGCTTTCGAAGTGTTCGACGCCGTCTCCTCGGGCCAGGCCGACATGTACCATGCCGTGGACTACTATTTCCTCGGCCAGCACCCGGCGCTGTCGTTCTTCTCGAACGTGCCCTTCGGCATGACCTTCCAGGAATTCAGCAACTGGTACTATCACGACGGCGGTCAGGGTCTGCAGGACAAGGTGTCCGAGATCTTCGGCCTCAAGACCTTTGCCGCCGGCAACACCGGCCCGCAGTCGGGCGGCTGGTTCCGCAAGGAGATCAACAGCCCCGAAGACTTCCAGGGCCTGAAGTTCCGGATGCCGGGGCAGGGCGGTCTGGTGCTGGGCAAGTTGGGCGCCAGCGTGCAGAACCTGCCGGGCTCGGAAGTGTATCAGGCGCTGTCCTCGGGCGCGATCGACGGCACCGAGTGGATCGGTCCCTGGGCCGACGAAAAGGCCGGCTTCCAGGAGATCACCAAGATCTACTACACCGCCGGCTTCCATGAATCCGGTCCGAACCTGACGCTGGCGATGAACCGCGACGTCTATGACTCGCTGACCGCGGCGCAAAAGCAGATCGTGGCGCAGACCGCCGCGGCCTCGAACATCTGGACCATGTCGCTGTTCATGGCCAACAACGCCTCGGCGCTGCAGCGTCTGCAGGCCTCGGGCGTCAAGATCATGGAATTCCCGGATGCGGTCTGGGATGCCTTCGGCAAGGCCTCGGCCGAGGTGATCGCCGAGCATATGGACGATCCGCTCTATGCCGAGATCCACGACAGCTACATGAACTCGATGAAGTCCTCCGCCGACTGGATCCAGCGTTCGGAAGGCGCTTATACCAAGCAGCGGAACCGCGTCATGGCGGCGATGTAACGCCGGCACGGACAAGATCGGGTCCCCACCTCAAGGTGGGGACCCTTTTGCTCTCAGGCCCGAGACGCCAGCGCCGGCTGGACCGCGATCCCGGGCCGCAAGACTCCTGAACAGAAAAAAATACCGGGAGGGGATAAAGATGCAGGATGGTGAGGCCATCGGCCTTGGGGATGTATTCGTGGCCATCGGCCACGGGCTGGTTCTGCTGGTGCAGAACATCGCCATGTCCTTCTACAATTTCGGATACGCGGTGTCGCATCCGCAGCTTTGGCTGGACTGGTCCGACAAGCAGGCGATCATGCGGTTCGTCTATTATGGCGGCTCGGCCGAGTTCTTCTTCGTCGTGTTCACCGCCTTCCTGCTGCTGACCGCCGCGGGGCTGGCCTGGCGGCCGCTGATGTGGGGCACGGTGCGGCTGCTGGAGGGCTTTGCCAATATCGTCGGGCGGTTCTTCGCCTGGGCCGGCCTGCTGATGGTGCTGCAGCAGATCCTGATCGTCTTCGTGCAGCGGATCTTTGCGCGGCCCGATATCACCATCGGCCTGGGCATCCCGGTGCAGATGGACATCAGCTGGTTCGCCGAGGAGCTGAAGCTCTATAACGCGATGGTGGTGACGCTTTGTGTCGCCTATACCTTCGTGCAGGGCGGCCATGTGCGGGTGGACCTGTTCTATTCCGCCATCAGCTTCCGCGCCAAGCGGGTGATCGACATGCTGGGCGCGCTGATCTTCATGATGCCGATGGCGGCGCTGGTCTGGATGTACGGCTGGTTCTTCCTGTGGCGCCACCTGATCGTGCCGAAACCCTCGGCCAGCGACCAGCTCGACCGGCTGCTGATGAAATCCCGCGCGCTGCGCTGGAACGTCGAGACCATCGGGTTCAGCCCCAACGGGTTCAACGGCTACTTCCTGTTCAAGATCCTGCTCTGCGCCTTTGCGGCGATGGTGTTCGTGCATGCCATCGCGGTGCTGTACCGGGCCTATCTCGAATTCCGCGAAGGGCCTGAAAGTGAAAACAAATACCTCGACAAGGACACGCTTGGCGAGGGCGAAGAAGCCTATGAAGGCGCGCATTAGAGCTAAGGGGCAGCAATATGCTATTCGGTCTTGATGGCGTCGAACTCGGCCTTATCATCCTGTTTCTCTGTCTCTTCGGAGGCATCCTGTCGGGCTTTCCGGTGGCCTTTGCCATCGGCGGCGCCGGTCTGATCTCCTTCGGCATCATCGCCGCGCTCGACAGCGCGGGGCTGCTGATCCACCAGGCGATCGACACTTCCTCTCAGGCCTATCACGACCTGATCAACGCGGGCATCAGGCCCGACGCGATATCGGTGTTCCGATACCCGGATCTGCCAAGACTGGCCGAACCGGTGTTCCCCGGCGGCTGGGAAGTCGCGATGGATCGCAACATCTCCTTCATCGTCAACCGGATGAACGAACGGGTGCTGGCCGGCCAGTCGATCGAGACGCTGCTCGCCGTGCTGATGTTCGTGCTGATGGGGATCACGCTGGAACGGTCGAAGATCGCCAACGATCTGCTGACCACCATGGCGCGGGTCTTCGGGCCGCTGCCCGGCGGTCTGGCGGTGTCGATCGTGGTCGTGGGGGCCTTTCTGGCGGCCTCGACCGGTATCGTCGGCGCCACCGTGGTCACCATGGGCCTGCTGGCGCTGCCGACGATGTTGCGCAACAACTACTCGCCCGAGCTGGCGACCGGCGTGATCGCCGCCTCCGGCACGCTGGGGCAGATCATCCCGCCGTCGATCGTCATCGTGCTGCTGGGCACGCTGGCGGGCGATCTCTATGCCACCGCGCAGGAGGGGCGGGCGACCGCCGCCGGCTGTACCGACGCGCTGACCTATCTGGGCGAACCCGCCGTGGTCTCGGTCGGCACGCTGTTCCAGGCGGCGCTGCTGCCCGGCATCCTGCTGGCGGTGCTCTACGCGCTCTACGCCTTCGGCTTCGCGCTGCTGAACCCGGAAAAGGCGCCGGCCGTGGCGCTCGCCCCCTCGGGCAACGAACCGGTCACCCGCGGCGAGGCGCTGGGCTGGTTCCTGGCCGCGCCCATCGGTCTGATCGGCGGCGCCATCCTGCTGGCCAACGTCGGGCTGATCGGCAGCCAGGATCTGACGGTGTCGAGCTATTCCAACGTCGGCGAGGCCGCCAGCCTGCGCACCAACGTCAGCGAGCAGTGCAAGGTCTCGATGATCGAGCTGCACGGCCAGAAGGCCTGGGACACCGCGGTGGCCGAACAGGCCGCGATCGACGCCGCCGGCGGCGATCTGGAAAGCCACAAGCTGACCGAGGAAGAGCGTGCCACCGCGCTGGCCGACAAGATCGCCAATGCGGCGCCGATCGGCACCGGCGTTGCGGTGCTGCTGGTGCTGCTGGGTCTGGTGCTGGTGCTGGGGCGTGGCATCTCGCCCTCGTCGGATCCGAAACCGCTGATCCTGGGCGCGATCGGTCTGCTGCTGGCGGCGCTGGTCGACGTGGTGCTGATCGCACCGACCACCTCGGCCGGGGCGACGGTGCTGCTGCTGGCGCTGCCGATCGCGCTGGCGCTCTATGGCGCCCGCCACGGTGCCGAGCGGCTGGGCCGCAACGATCTGATCCGGGTGGTGTTCCCGCCGCTGGTGCTGATCGTCGCCGTTCTGGGCTCGATCCTCGGCGGCATCACCAACCCGACGCCGGCGGCGGCGCTGGGGGCGGGCGGCGCCATCATGCTGGCGGCCTATCGCAAGCTGCAGGATCAGGGCCGGTCGGGCAGGGTCATCATCTGGACCACCTTCGCCATCATCATCTGCGTGCTGATCGGGGTGAACTTCGACCTGCGGATCAACCAGGAACACGTCCGCGTCGAAAGCTGGATCGCCTTCCTGGCGGCCTATGGCACCTATCTCTATGCGCTGTTCGGCCTGCTCTATGCCTGCTGGGTGCTCTATGCCGGCGGCGTGCTGACGCCGGTGGTGCGCGAGACGGCCAAGGTCTCCTCGATGGTCTTCACCATCCTGATCGGCTCGCAGCTGCTGAACCTGGTGGTGATCT
>JBFXGQ010000225.1:0-7355 GCA_050177915.1 Pseudodonghicola sp.
CGGGTTTGTTACAGTCCGCCGGACGCCGCTGCGGGATCGCGGTGGAAATTATTGCAGTTTCCGGCCAAAACCGTGCCGCCGGGGTTTGACTTACGGAGAAACCCACCGTAAAGGACGGGCCTCGAATGACACCGGGAGGCGATTCCGCGCCGTACCCGACCGCAAGATTGGAGACGGAGCGATGAAACGCACCTATCAACCCTCGAACCTGGTTCGCAAGCGCCGCCACGGTTTCCGCGCCCGCATGGCCACCAAGGCCGGCCGCAAGGTCCTGAACGCCCGCCGCGCCCGCGGCCGCAAGTCGCTCTGCGCGTAAGTCCACCGGCTTAGGCAAAGACGCATGACACCGCCGGAGGCCCCCGTCGCAAGCGCGGGGAAGCAGCCCCCGGCGGTTTCGTCATGTCCGGCGCCGGCGAAGGCGCCGTTGCAGACGCTGCGCAAACGGTCCGATTTCCTGGCCGCCGCCCGGGCGCGACGCCAGGCGACCCAAGGTATGATCGTGCAGGCCCGCCGGCGACCGCCGGGCCATCCCGCGCAGGGCATCCGCGTGGGCTTTACCTGCTCCAAGAAGGTCGGAAATGCCGTCGCCCGCAACCGCGCCAAGCGCCGGCTGCGCGAGGTGGCGCGACAGCTGCTGCCCGGGCTGGGGCAGGACGGCTGGGACTATGTGCTGATCGGCCGCCGCGACGGCACCATCGAGCGCCCCTTTGACGCGCTGCTGGCCGATCTTACCTATGCGATGTCCCGGCTGCATTCGGATCGCAAATGACCCCGCTCGCCCATATCGTCGCCCTGCCCGTGCGCGCCTACCGGCTGATCTTCAGCCCCTGGGTCGGGCACAATTGCCGCTATCAGCCCACCTGCAGCGCCTATGCGATGGAGGCGCTGGAGAAGCACGGGGCGATCAAGGGCAGCTGGCTGGCGATCCGCCGCATTGGCCGCTGCCATCCGCTGGGCAGCTCCGGCTACGATCCGGTGCCGGACCCCAAGGACAAACCGGAAAACTGACGGACAGGGCCGCGCCCTGCCCCACCCGCCCGCGGCGCTCGGCGGCAACCTCCGGGACGGGTCTCAGGTCGAAGGCCCGTGCGGGCCTTCGACGGGGCCATGCGGCTCAGATCATCAGCGCGGTTTCGAAGGCGTCGAGATGATAGCTGGAGCCGGTCAGCAGGTTGTCGTAGATCTCGGCCAGCGTGGTGCCCTCGACCTCCTCGATCGCCGCGGCGATATCGACCATGTCCTTTTCCTCGATCGCCAGGCCCACTTCCAGCGCCGCCGTGGCCGAGGCGCTGCCGGTTGCGATCATCGAATCATAGAGCGACTGAATCTCCTCGTCGACGAAGGAGCCCTTGGGTTCCATCACGAATTCGTCCACATCCAGCCCGATCTGCTCGGCCAGATCGACCAGCGCGCTGAAGTGCTTGTCCTCGGACGCGGCGATATTCTTGAAGATATCCAGCCCGTAGAGATCGTAGAACGCATCGTAGACGTCACCGGCGAGCTTCTCTTCCTCGATCATGAAGAGCAGTTCGCTGATCGCCTCGTCGCTGTAGGTGACGGAAACGGTCTGCGTGGCCTCCTCGGTCACCGAGGCGGTGCCGTCGTGATGCCCTTTCGCCTCGACGACGCTTGTGCTCACCAGGGTGTCGGAGCTGTCATGCTCGCCGGAGGTGCCGGCGCTGTCGCGCCCGTGGTGGCCCCGCTCCGCGCCCTGGCTCTGCTCCAGCCCCTTGTTGTCCTTGTGGCTATGTCCGCGCTTGTGCCCGTGGCCATGAGTGATCTCCAGATCGGGCTCAAGGCCGTCGTCGAACTGAAGGGCGCTCTTGGCCAGAAGTGCTGATTTTTTCATTATCATTGTGCCTTGTCGTTTCGGTTTGGCGTTCGGCAAGGCCAAACGCATTCCATAAGTGATATATATTATTTTCGGAATTCAAACCGAAGCGGATGTTTTTTGGCCGATTTCCGCCAGAAGATGAGCGAAGCTTTGCCGGTAGAACGCCCCGAGGGCGGCGAATAATACCCTGAAAAATCAGACAATTTAAATAAACGGGCCGCGAAAACCCATCGCCTGCAACAGCTTCGACGCCGCGGCGCGACGCCCCCTTCCCGCACCCGATCATTCGGGGCCACGCCGCACCCTCGGCAGAAAACCGCCCCGCTGCCGGCGGCCGGCGCGGCGCCGCCGCAGAGCGGCGTCCGCAAACCTCCTGCGCGACTCCGATCGCGGCCCGCGCCCCGCCGGCCACGGCCGAATCTCCCCCGGCCCCCGCGGGAAATGGTTACCGCGCGCCGCGCTTGCCCGAGTCGGGCACATCCACTAAAGCCTGCGCATGCTCGACGATTCCGACGATATTCACCCGCTCTTCCACGGTGCGCCCTCGACCACCGAGTTCAAGAAGCTGCGCAAACGCATTGTCCGCGCCACCCGCGAGGCAATCGAACAGTATGGCATGGTCGAGCCCGGCGCCCATGACAAGGACGCCAAGCCGGCGCGCTGGCTGGTCTGCCTGTCGGGCGGCAAGGACAGCTACACCCTGCTGGCGGTTCTCTACGAGCTGAAATGGCGCGGCCTGCTGCCGGTGGATCTGCTGGCCTGCAACCTGGATCAGGGCCAGCCGGGATTCCCCGCCACGGTGCTGCCGGAGTTTCTGGAAAAGATGGGCGTGCCGCACCGGATCGAATATCAGGACACCTATTCCATCGTGATGGACAAGGTGCCGGCCGGGCGCACCTACTGCGCGCTGTGCTCGCGGCTAAGGCGCGGAAATCTCTACCGGATCGCGCGGGAAGAGGGGTGTTCGGCCGTGGTGCTGGGGCATCACCGCGACGACATCCTGGAAACCTTCTTCATGAACCTGTTCCACGGCGGACGGCTGGCCACCATGCCGCCCAAGCTGGTCAACGAGGAAGGCGATCTGTTCGTCTATCGCCCCCTCGCCCATGTCGCCGAGGAGGATTGCGAGAAGTTCGCGCGCGCGATGAACTACCCGATCATCCCCTGCGATCTCTGCGGCAGCCAGGACGGGCTGCAGCGCCAGCAGGTCAAGCAGATCCTGGATCAGTGGGAAAGGAACGCGCCGGGCCGCCGGCAGGTGATGTTCCGGGCGCTGACCAACATCCGCCCGTCGCATATGCTGGACCCAAAACTGTTCGATTTCGCCGGCCTGACCCGCGGGATGGGGGTGGCCGGGAACGACAGCGACGACAAGATTCCGCATCTGCGTTAACATCCCAGTCAGAACATCGGGCTACGGTCACCTGGCGCGACACACGCAAAAGGTGAAAGGCCCCGCAATGAATTTGCCCAAATCCAGCCCCCTGACCCGGCTGCGCAACAGGATACTTCCCGTCCTGATGGGCCCCCCCGTGCTGGCCTTCCTCCCCGCGCTCACCCTGGGTGCCTTCTGGCTGTGGGGCGAGGCGGCGCTGGTGATCACCTCGCTGGGGCTGCCGCTGCTCTTCGCCTTTGTCGGCGCCTTCGACGACCGGGCGCGCACCCCGTCGGTGCCGCGCGACGGGGTCACCGGGCTGATGCTGCGCGACGGCTTCGAATCCGCGCTGGAGCGGGTCTTTGGCGAGACCAAACGCTCCGGCCTGCGGTCGGCCTGTTTCGTACTGGAGCTGGACGACTACAAGGACCTGGCCGAACGCCATGGCATGGCCGCCGCCGATCTGGTGGCGCAGCAGACCGGCGAACGGATCTGCGCCGCCCTGCGCGGCGACGACACCGTCGCCCGGATCGGCGACAGCCGCTTCGCCGTCTGCCTGACCCCGGTGCGGATGCTGGATCTTGAGCTTTGCATCCAGCTCGCCGGCCGGATGCAAAGCGCGGTGGAGGATCCGATCTCGCTCGATGCCAGCACGATCTACATGACCTGTTCGGTCGGGCTGTGCATGCGGCGCCGCGCGCCGGGCGCGGATGCCGCCGCCTGGCTGCAGGCCGCGACCGAGGCGCTGATCGAGGCGCAACGCAACGGCCCCTCGGGCATCCGGGTCTATACCGCCGACACCCACCGCCGGTCGCAGGCGCGCCACGATCTGCGCGAGGAGGCCGCCGCGGCGCTGGAGAACGGCCAGATCCAGCCCTGGTATCAACCGCAGATCTCGACCGACACCGGCCGCATCACCGGCTTCGAGGCGCTGGCGCGCTGGGTGCATCCGATCCATGGCATGCTGCCGCCCGACACCTTCCTGCCGGCGCTGCAGGAGGCCGGGCTGATGGAGCGGCTGGGTCAGGTGGTGCTCTATCACGCGCTGACCGCGCTCAAGGCCTGGGACAGCGCCGGCGTCGACGTGCCGCGGGTCGGTGTCAACTTCGCCGCCGAGGAGCTGCGCAACCCGGCGCTGGTCGACCGCATCCGCTGGGAGCTGGACCGTTTCGACCTGACCCCGGACCGGCTGTCGGTGGAGATCCTGGAATCGGTGGTCAGCACCGATCCCGACGACACCATCGCGCGCAATATCGCCGGGCTCGCGCGGCTGGGCTGCCGCATCGACCTGGACGATTTCGGCACCGGCCATGCCTCGCTCACCTCGATCCGGCGATTTGCGGTGTCGCGGATCAAGATCGATCGCTCTTTCGTGATGAAGGCCGACCGCGACCCCGAGCAGCAGCGCATGATCGCCGCCATCCTGACCATGGCCGAGCGGCTGGAGCTGGAGACGCTGGCCGAGGGGGTGGAGACGGTGGGCGAGCACGCGCTGCTGGCGCAGCTGGGCTGCGACCACGTCCAGGGCTTCGGCATCGGCCGACCGATGCCCTTCGAGCAGACGCTGGACTGGATCGCCACCCATCGCGCCAAGCTGCAGGACGCTCCGCGGATCGGCCGCGAAACCGGCTGATGCCCGGCCCGCGGCCCTGCCGCGCCAGCGTGCCGCCCCGGAATCCGCTTGACCTTTGGGGCGCTACTGATGTTGAACCCACCCTGTCAAAGCATAGGCAGCACAAGGTGGCGGTCCCCGATGGACGATCAGAACAAGAACCTCATCCTCGCAACGGCGCTCAGCTTCCTGGTGATCCTGGGGTGGTTCTTCTTTTTCCCGCCACCGGAGCCGGAAACGCCCCCCGCCCCGGCGGTCGAGCAGACCGCCGCCGACGGCAGCCTGCCCGCAACGCCCAGCGCCGCCGAGGCCGGGGCCGGCGCCGGACAGGCTACCGCGCCTGAGGCCGCTGTCGCCGACGCCCCCCGCGTTGCCATCGACACGCCGCGCCTGACCGGCAGCATCTCGCTGCTGGGCGGCCGGATCGACGACCTGTCGCTCAAGGACTATCACGAGACGATCGAGCCTGGATCGCCGATCGTGAAGATGCTGAAGCCGGTCGGCAACGCCGGCGCCTATTACGCGCTTTATGGCTGGGCCCCGGGTGCCGGGCTGACGGCGGACGACGTGCCGGGTCCCAACACCCAGTGGCGCGTGGTCGCGGGCGACAAGCTGGGCGTCGACAGCCCGGTGACGCTGGGCTGGGACAACGGCAAGGGCCTGAACTTCCGCCGCGAGATCGCGGTTGACGACAATTACATGTTCACCGTCACCCAGTCGGTCGAGAATGCCAGCGGCGGCACCGTCGGCCTCGCCCCCTATGGGGTGCTGGCGCGTCACGGCGAACCCGCCGACCGCAAGAAGTTCTTCATCCTGCACGAAGGCGTGGTCTCGATGGCAGATGGAGAGCTGACCGAGACCGACTACAAGGACATGCCCGACTTCGACTACCAGGACCGCGAAGGCGCCCGCGCCGAGGTGCACCAGGTACAGGAAGACGGCTGGATCGGCTTCACCGATCACTACTGGATGTCGACCCTGATCCCCGCCCCGGGCAGCGCCTTCAAGCAGGTGGCGAAATACGACGACCGCCGCGACATCTTCCAGACCGAGGCCGTGCTGCCGATCGAGACCCTGAGCAACGGTCAGAGCACCAGCGTCAAGACCCAGCTGTTCGCCGGCGCCAAGGAATGGGAGACCATCCGCGGCTACGAACGCTCGGGCATCAAGCGGTTCATCGACAGCATCGATTGGGGCTGGTTCTTCTTCCTGACCAAGCCGATCTTCTGGCTGCTGCACAATATCCACAAGCTGATCGGCAACATGGGCTGGTCGATCATCGGCCTGACCCTGATCCTCAAGGCGATCCTGTTCCCGCTAGCCTTCAAATCCTACGTCTCGATGGCCAAGATGAAGGAGCTGCAGCCGCAGATGGAGGCCCTGAAAGAGGCCGCCGGCGACGACCGCCAGAAGGTCCAGCAAGGCATGATGGAGCTCTACAAGAAGGAAAAGGTGAACCCGGCGGCCGGCTGTCTGCCGATCCTGCTGCAGATCCCGATCTTCTTCTCGCTCTACAAGGTGATCTTCGTCACCATCGAACTGCGCCAGACCGCATGGTTCGGTCCGTTCCAGGACCTCAGCATGCCTGACCCCACCTCGATCATGAACTTCTTCGGCTGGGCCCCCTGGGCCGGTCCGGAGCCGGGCAGCATGCTGGCCACCGCGATGGTGGGCATCCTGCCGCTGCTGCTGGGGATCTCGATGTTCCTGCAGCAGAAGCTGAACCCGGCCCCCACCGATCCGACGCAGAAGATGATCTTTGCCTGGATGCCCTGGGTGTTCATGTTCATGCTGGGCCGCTTTGCCAGCGGGCTGGTGGTCTACTGGATCACCAACAACACCATCACCTTCACCCAGCAGTATCTGATCATGCGGATGCAGGGGTACAAGCCGGACGTCTTCGGCAACATCAAGCAGACCTTCAAGAAGGCCCCGCCCGAGGACAAGAAGTGACGGCAGCGGTCAGGGAAATCTGGCGCCATCCGATCAAGGCCCACGGGCGGGAGCGGCTGGCGCAGGTCGATCTGACCGCAGGCGCCGCGCTGCCCTGGGACAGGGCCTGGGCGGTGGCGCATGAGGCGGCGCGCTTTGACGAGGCCGCGCCGGCCTGGGCGCATTGCCGCAATTTCACCCGCGCCGCCGGATCGCCGTCGCTGATGGCGATCGAGGCCCGGGTGGACGAGGCCACGGGCCGGATCACCCTGTCCCACCCGGCCCGCCCCGGGATCACCATCGACCCGACCGACCCCGAGGATGCCGCGCGCTTCATCGCCTGGGCCGGCCCCGTCACCAATCCTGCCCGGCCGCAGCCCGCGCGGCTGGTGCGCGCGCCGGATCGGGCGATGACCGATACCGATTTCCCCTCGATCTCGCTGATCAGCCTGACCACCCATGCGCAGGTCGAGGCGCAGCTGGGTCAGCCGATCTCGCCGCTGCGCTGGCGCGGCAACATCCTGTTCGACGGCGTCGCCCCCTGGGCCGAACTGGACTGGACCGGCAAGACCCTGCGGCTGGGCGCGGTCGAGATGGAGGTG
>JBFXGQ010000226.1:0-7350 GCA_050177915.1 Pseudodonghicola sp.
CGGGCCGCTGGACGCGGTCTCGGGGCTGCGTCACCGCGGCCGGCTGGCGCCCGGGCTGAAGGGGGTCTCGGCCAACCTGCCCGAGGTGCGGCGGCTGATCCTGGCCAATATCGGGGTCGGCGCGCTGCCGGTGCATGTGGCCGAGCGCGACGTCAAGCTGGGGCTGTTGCGGCAATTGCCGCCCTACAGCAAGTTGCCGGCGGTGAATATCTATCTGCTGAGCAACCCGCGCCGCAGCCTGACGCCGCCGGAGGCGGCGCTGCTGCAGATGTATGTCGAGATGATCGACTCGACCGACCTCAAGGAGCGGACCTATCATTAGCGTGCGGGCGGAACCGGCAGAGCAGGGGTGGAGCAGGTGACCACGGGCGGATTGATCCTGAGATACGGCGCCTTCGCGGCGGTGGCGACGCTGAGCAATCTGGGCACGCAGCGGCTGGCCTTCGCGCTGGCGCCCGAAGCGGTGCGGCTGCTCGCCGCGCTGGTCTGCGGCACCGGCATCGGGCTGGTGGTGAAATACCTGCTGGACAAGCGCTGGATCTTCTTCGCCACCGGGCCGCAGCCGCTGCGGGCCGAGACCGGGACCTTTCTGCTCTATACCCTGACCGGGGCGGGGACCACGTTGCTGTTCTGGGCGACCGAGGCGGGGTTCTGGGCGCTGTGGGAAACCCAGGCGATGCGCGAGGCCGGCGCGCTGCTGGGGTTGGCCGCCGGCTATGTGATCAAGTACCACCTGGACAAGCGGTTCGTGTTCCGCAGCGGAGGCTAGGGGCTGGGTGCACTGCAGCAACCGCGCGTTGCCGCCTCTGCGGTTCTGGGCGCAACCGGCGCCGGGCGGGCGCCTGCCCGGGGGATGGCGCAGCAACGGCTGATCGGCGCGCTTTATCGCTGCCAAACACCTCCGACATCCGAACGAAGCACCCGGCTCCCAAAGCGCCAGCCCGCCCGGACGGGCAGGCGCTCGCCCGGCGCCTTCGGCGCTATTCGGGCGATGTGCCGCCTCAGACCGCCAGCAGCACCAGCACCACCCCCAGCGCGGCGATCAGCATGCCGATCCGGTCGTGGGTGACAAAGACGATGGGATCGTAATTCTCCCGCCCCAGCTCGCTCAGCCGCACCACCCGGGCAAGCCAGACCGTCAGCGGCAGCGCGGCGCCGGCCAGCAGCCATTGCGATCCGTAGAGCGCGGCGGAATGGGCGCTGAAGGCATAGGCCAGAAAGCTTACCGTGCTGGCGCCGATGCCAAGCCCGGCCACCCATTCCAGCGTCTTGAAATCCGCCCCGCTATAGCCGCGCCGGGGCAGCTTGCCGCTCTTGAAACTGCGGGCCAGCGCCGTCATCCTCTTGACGCAGGCCAGCGTGAAGAACACCGCGAAGACGAAGACCAGCAGCCAGCCGGGCAGGGCGATCTGTGCCGCCGCCGCCCCGGTCAGCACCCGCAGCAGGAACATCAGCGCCAGACTGGCCACGTCGATCCAGCGGCGCTTCTTCAGCCAGAGCGAATAGGTCAGGCTGCTGGCCATGTAGAGCAGCGTCATCGCCGCCACCAGCGGGCTGACCAGCAGCGCCAGCACCAGCGCGAGCCCGACCAGTCCGACGCTCGCCGCCATCGCGGTACGGATCGGCAGCGCGCCCGAGGCGATCGGGCGGTTGCGCTTGTCCGGGTGCTGGCGGTCGGCGGCCAGATCCAGCAGGTCGTTGAGGATATAGATCGACGAGGCGCCGATGCTGAAGGCGATGGCCGCCATCAGCGCCGACAGCACCGCCACGGCGCCGAATTCATGCGCCACCAGCAGCGGCAGGAACAGCAGCACGTTCTTGACCCATTGGAACGGCCGCATCTCGCGCCAGAGCGCGGCGGGCGACACCGGGTCCTCGATGATCGTCAGCGGCTTGTCCAGCGCCAGCAGCTGCGCCCGCAGCCGGGCAGGCGGCGCCACCGCGATCACCTCGCGCGCGCCCTCCCAGGCCGGCAGGTCGGCCTCGGAATTGCCGACATAGTCATAGCCGCCGGCGCCGAACCGTTCGCGCAGCAGCGCGGCCTTGGTGGCGGCGGTCAGGTTACGGCTGTGGTCCGATCCGAAATGCGGACCCGGCAGCTCCAGCCGCGCCGCCAGCGCCTCGACCAACCCGTGATCGGACCCGGAGGCCAGATGCACCGGGCGGCCGTCGCGCAGCGCCTGCCGCGCCAGCTCCAGCACCTGCGGACGCAGCGGCAGCAACGCGACATCGGGCTCGGCGACGGCGCGCAGATCGCGTTTCAGCAGGTTGGGACGGCGCCACTGCGCGACAAGCGTCCTGAGCGTGGCCAGGCTGTCGTGGCCCATCGCCGCCCAGAAACTTTCATAGAGCATGTCGGTGCGCAGCAGCGTGCCGTCCACGTCCAGAACCAGCGGTGTGAGATCCTGCCTGTCGCCATTCCCGGTCTGCTGCATTGCCTCTCCCTTGCCTCTCCCCTGCGGCGCCGACCGGCCCCTGACGGAAACCTGTCGATTTGACGTAACCCCTGTCTAGACAAGGCGAAACATGGTTGACTTGATTCAGGTCATGTGACCCGCTCGGCTTAATCCGCAGGATGGGTGCGGTGCGGGTAACCGATCCCCGCAGAAAAGGAGAGACGCGCAGCGATGTCAAAGCAAAGATTTCTGGTCACCGGCGGTGCGGGCTTCATGGGGATCAACCTGATACGCTATCTGCTTGAGCGCGGCCACGAGGTGCGCAGTTACGACATCGCGCCCTTCAGCTATCCCGAGGTCGACCGGGTCGACGTGCTGCAGGGCGACATCCGCGACCGCGAGCTGCACCCGCGCGCCTTCGAGGGCGTCGATGTGGTGGTCCATTGCGCCGCCGCGCTGCCCCTGGCGGTGCCGTCGGAAATCCATTCCACCAACGTCGGCGGCACCCGCAGCCTGCTCGAGACCGCGGAGGAGCTGGGCACGCCGCGCTTCATCCATATCTCCAGCACCTCGGTTTACGGCATCCCCGACCACCACCCGCTGACCGAGGCAGACCGGATGCACGGGGTGGGGCCCTATGGCGAATCCAAGGTCGAGGCGGAACATGTCTGCGGCGACTTCCGCGACCGCGGCATGTGCCTGACCGTGCTGCGGCCGAAATCCTTCGTCGGCCCGGAACGGCTGGGCGCGTTCGAGCTGCTCTATGACTTCGCCTATACCGGCCACAACTTCCCGGTGCTGGGGCGCGGCGACAACCTCTATCAGCTGCTCGATGTCGAGGATCTGTGCCAGTCGGTCTATCTCTGCGCCACCGGCGAACGCGCGGCGGTGAACGACACCTTCAACGTCGGCGCCGCCGTCTACGGCAGCCTGCGCCAGGGCTTCCAGGCGGTGCTGGACCGGGCCGGCCACGGCAAGCGGGTGATCGGCTTTCCGGCCGGGCCGGCCATCGTGCTGCTCGAGGTGCTGGAGAAGCTGCATCTGTCGCCGCTCTACAAATGGATCTACGAGACCGCGGCCAAGGAAAGCTTCGTCAGCATCGACAAGATCACCGACCGGCTTGGCTATGCGCCGAAATATTCCAACGACGCGGCGCTGGTGCAGAACTACGACTGGTATGTGGCGAACCGCGACCGGATCTCGACCCATGCCGGGGTCACCCACCGGGTGCCGTGGAAGAAGGGCGCGCTGGCGCTGATCAAGGCAGTGATGTGAGACGAGGGGCGATGCAGATGCGCAGAACAGCAAGCCTGACCCTCGCCGCGGTTCTGGCACTGAGCCCGATGGCCCGGGCGCAGAGCGCCGACACGCTCGCCGCGCAGCGCGAGGCCTATGACGCGGTGCGGCCGAAATCGGTTCTGGATCTGCAACCGTTCCGCGATACCGTCACCGCCACCGATGCCGCGACGGGGGCCGAGATCACGCTGATCTCGCTCAACCCCAATGTCGGCGCCTGGTATCTGCTGCAGATCAAGCAGGGCCGGACCACTGCCTCCTATCATCTGGAGAACCCGCATCCCGGCGCGCAGCGCGTCGCGCTCGACCCCGCCGCGCCGGCGTTGCTGCTGGACGGCCAGAGCTGTCAGCCCTGGGCCAAGGGCGCGCTGGACAAGGCGCGCAGCAGCGGGCTGCCCTATGCGCCGCTCTGCGACGGCCGGCTCTACCTGCGCAACAAGACCTCGGGCGCGCGCACCTCGCTCGAGGCCACGGCCGAGTTCCTGCGCGACAACATCTGGGGCGGCGAGACCATCGTGCGCTTCGTGCGCGACAATTTCTTCAAGGATTCGCAGCTGGAGACCGGCGACGCCCTGGGCAGCGGCAGCGGCGCCGCGGCGGCCGGGCCACGGCCGATGCAGACCGATTTCGCCGACGACAAGCGGCCCGAGATCCCGACGCTGCTGGACATGGCGATCGACGGCGGCGATGCCGGCCGCATGGCGGTCGGCGCCTGGTATCCGGTGACCGGCCTGCCGGGCGTCTATGCCAGCGCCTTCCAGCCGCGCTATGTGGCGCAATCCATCCTGCGCGGCCCCGGCAAGGCCAACGGCATGGACGGGATCGAGGCCAAGGCCACCGGCTATATGATCGCCTTCGACATGGGGCGGTTCGACATCGGCTATGCGGTGGGCACCGATCACCCCGCGCTCGGCTGGTCGCCGCGGCCGCCCGGCGGCGTGCGCCCGCGCGGCATGCCGGGGCCGGACGGGATCAACTCGGCCGCGCCGCTGGTGATGCTGGGCATGGTCAACCCCGAGATCGCCGACCGCGCGGTGGCGACCTTCACCGCCGGCTTCAAGCGCGAACATGGCGCCTTCAAGTACGGCGACATGGCCGGGACCAATTACGGCCACCACTACGGGTTCATCGAAAAGGGCGTGATCCTCAGCAAGCTGCAGCCGGGGTTGTCGACGCTCTATGTGCTGACCGACGGCAGCCTGCATATGGAGGCCTGGACCCCGGCGCATGACGCGCTGCTGCCGCGGATCCGCTTCGCCCGGCAGAACGGCGTGTCGCTGGTGGAACCTGACGCAAAGACCGGCCAGCCGCTGCCCGGGCCGCGGGTGACCCAATGGGGGCCGGGCAACTGGTCGGGCTCGGCCGATGCCGACCTGCGCACCCTGCGCGCCGGCGCCTGCATGGCCAGGGCCGCCGGCACCCGCTATCTGATCTACGGCTATTTCTCCACCGCCACGCCCTCGGCCATGGCGCGGAGCTTTCAGGCCTATGGCTGCGACTATGCCATGCTGCTCGACATGAACGCGCTGGAGCATACCTATCTGGCGGTCTACGCGCGCAAGGGCGGCAAGGTGCATGTGGAACATCTGGTGCCCGGCATGGCGCTGATCGAGAAGAAGATGTCCGACGGCACCATCCTGCCGCGCTTCATCGGCTTTGCCGACAACCGCGATCTGTTTTACCTCACCCGCAAGGAGGGACCGAAATGATCCGAGCCATCCTGACCGTCGCGCTCCTGGCGCTCGGCTCCTCGGCCAGCGCGCAGAGCGCACTGCAACAGGCCAATGCGGCGCTGTTCCAGCAGATGGAGCAGATCCTGCGTTATAGCCCGGCGCAGATGCAGCGGGTACGGGAGATCTTCGCCCGCTCCGGCTTCATGGGGCAGGGCAACCCGGCGATCACCCGCCACCCGATGACGACCGAGCAATGCCGCGCCGGCATTCCCGGCGGGCCGAACGGCTATTCCAACCCGGCCTTCGAACGGATCTGCGGCGACAAGTACATGGCGCCGCTCTACGATCCGCGCAAGGAAAAGCCGTCGGACGCCAAGGCCTGCATCGACCAGTTCGAATTCCCCAACATCCCCTGCACCTATCCGGTGGTCTGGGTGAAGGCGAAGGAGGCCGCCGAGGTCTGCGCCGCCGTCGGCAAGCGGATCTGCGACGCGCATGAATGGGAAGGCGCCTGCGCCGGCGCGCTGGAGCCGCCCGATTACCGGTTCGATCTGGGCTCGGTGGCGGCGATGCGCTCGGCCCATAACGCCAAATACGCCGCCAGCCAGAGCTGGAGCTATGGCCCGACCTATCAGCGCGGCGTCTGTGGCACCAACAGCGTCAAGAGCAGCACCTGCAACGGCGGCGGCTTCAACAGCTGCGGCTCGAACACCTACCCCACCGGCAGCTTTCCCGGCTGTCACAGCAGCCTCGGCGTCTATGACATCAACGGCAATGCGGCCGAACATATGAACCTGCCGATGGCGCCGGATCAGATGGCCAGCCGCGGCAGCACCAAGCTGGGCGTGACCGAGATGAAGGGCAGCTGGTTCATCTTCGACAAATACCGCGCCCATCCCGACTGGTGCCGCTGGCGCGCGCCCTATTGGCACGGCACGAGGGTGATGGCCGCCGGCAGCCACGAGAACTACCACCTGGGCTTCCGCTGCTGCAAGACGATCGAGTGATGCAAGACGATCGAGTGAGCCGCACCTCGCGGGCTCCGGCGTTGACAGGACGCCGGGGCCGTCGCTAGACAGACGGCATGTGCATGACTTCCGCCCTTGCTGTGAGCTATTACCACCGCCTCATCTGAGCGCGGTGCATGCACGTCAACACGTCAACATGATGCCGCCGCAGGGTGGCATGCGTGTTCGGCTCCTGCGGCGAACAGGAGCTGAAAATGAACCAAGACCCACATCCTGCCGCAGCCCCGGCGGCCCGCGTCCGCGACGCCCGCGTGGAGGAGGCGGAGCGCGTCGTTCAGATGGTCGGCAGGCTGGCCGCCCATCACGGCGATACCGCCAGCCTGACGGCGCAGGATCTGCGGCGCGACGCCTTCGGGGACAGCCCCTGGATCCATCTGCTGGTGGCGGAGGTCGACGGCGAGCTGGCCGGCTATGCCGCGCTTTGCGGCCAGATCCAGTTGCAGGCCGGGGCGCGCGGCGTCGATCTGCATCACCTCTATGTCGAACCCAAGTTTCGCGGCCGGCGCGTCGGACCGGCGCTGATCGAGGCCTGCAAGATCAGGGCGCGGGCGCTGTCCTGCCGTTACCTGACGGTGGGGACCCGGCCCGACAATCTGGCGGCCCAGGCCTTCTACCTGTCGCTCGGCTTCGAGTTGCGGCCGAGCTACCCGCCGCGGTTCCGGCTGAGCCTCGAGGATTGAGGCTCAGCCCAAGGGGGCCTCAGTAGAGGCTGGCCAGCAGCCGCCGGGCGTCGCCGATCGGGCCTTCGCCGCTGACGATGCGGGACAGGTCGTTGTCCTTCATGATCTGGCTCAGCGGCATTTCCTTGCCGTTCACATAGGCCGTGCGGCTGACCAGCCGCACGCCGTGGCTGTAATCGGCATAGCCCGCGCCATGCACGGTGCTCAGCGGCTGGATCGGCTTGCCGTTGGGCCGGTGCCAGCCGTAGATCGCCACCCGACCAGGATGCGACAGCAG
>JBFXGQ010000227.1:0-7336 GCA_050177915.1 Pseudodonghicola sp.
ACGCGCTCTACATCGCCGGGCGGCGAAAGACCGGCCAGCCCTGGGTGATGTTCTCCTTCTACGGCGGCGGCCTTGGCGGCACGCCCGAGGGCGACGGGCTGAACCACGGCAACGCGCCGATCTCGACCGCCACCATCCCGCCGCTGGAGATCCTCGAGGCCGCCTATCCGGTGATGTTCCGGCAATGGGCGCTGCGCCCCGACAGCGCCGGCGCCGGCACCCAGCGCGGCGGGCTGGGTGCGGTCTACGAGATCGAGGTGCTGGAGGAGAACGGCGCCGAGGCCTTCCTGTTCGGCGAGCGCGGCCGCTTTGCGCCGCAGGGGGTGGCGGGCGGCGGCGCCTCGGTCACCAACCGCTTCAGCTATCAGCAGGACGACGGCTGGCACGAGCCGCCGATGGCCTCGAAGATGCGCGGCATCGCGCTGAAGCGGGGTCACGCGGTGCGGCTGGAGACCCCGGGCGGCGGCGGCTACGGCCCCGCGGCGGGCCGCGATCCGGCCCGGGTCGCCCGCGATGTGGCGCAGGGCGTCCTCAGCCCCGAGGCCGCAACCGAACAGTATGGCACCGCGTGGAAAGGGGTGACGGCATGAGCAGCATCATGATCGGCGTCGACGTCGGCGGCACCTTCACCGACGTCTTCGTGATGGACGAGGCCACCGGCGCCGCCCGCGTCGCCAAGGTGCCCACCACCCGCCCGGACCAGTCCGGCGGCTTCCTCGACGGCATCGGCAGCCGGGTCGGCGACCTGTCGCAGGTGGCCGTGGTGGTGCATGGCACCACCGCCGGCACCAACGCCCTGCTGGAGCGCAAGGGCGCCCGCATCGGCGTGATCACCACCGAAGGGCTGCGCGACGTGCTGGAGATGCGCCGCCGCGACCGGCCGCACACCTGGGGCCTGCGCGGCGACTTCACCCCCGTCGTGCCGCGCGACCTGCGACTGGAAGTGCCCGAGCGCACCCTGGCCGACGGCACCGTCCGCACGCCCGTGGATCTCGACGCCGTCCGCGCCGCGGCGCAGGCGCTGCTGGACCGGGGCTGCCTCGCGGTGGCGATCCTCTTCGCCAATGCCTATGCCAACCCGGAGAACGAGGCCCGCGCGGTCGAGGCCGTGCGCGCCATCTGGCCCAACCCGCATGTCTCCGCCTCGCACGAGATCCTGCCGGAGATCCGCGAATACGAACGCTTCTCCACCACCGCGCTCAACGCCTATCTGCAGCCGGAGGTCTCGGGCTATCTGAACCGGCTGGAGACCGCGCTGAGCGCCGGCGGCTTCGATGGCGAGTTCATGATCGTGCAGTCGAACGGCGGCGTGATGGCGGTGGAGACCGCCTGCCGGCTGCCGGTGCGCACCGCGCTGTCCGGCCCCGCCGCCGGCGTCATCGCGGCGGGCTATATCGCCGAAACCGCCGGGTTCCCCAACATCATCACCGGCGACATGGGCGGCACCAGCTTCGACGTCTCGCTGATCGCCGACGGCCAGTCGATCCTGTCGCCGCAGACCTCGATCGACTTCGGCCTGGTGGTGCGCACGCCGATGATCGAGATCACCACCATCGGCGCCGGCGGCGGCTCGATCGCCTGGGTCGACAAGGGGGGGCTGCTGAACATCGGGCCGGAAAGCGCCGGCTCCACCCCCGGGCCCGTGGCCTACGGGCTGGGCAACACCCGCCCCACCGTCACCGACGCCAATGTGGTGCTGGGCCGGATCGACCCGGAGAACCCGATCGGCGGCAAGCTCGACCGGCTGGATGTCGCGGCCGCGGCGCGCGCCATCGACGACCATGTGGGCAAACCGCTGGGCCTCGCCACGCTGGCGGCGGCCGAGGCGATCCTGCGCGTCGCCAACTCCCGCATGGCCGGCGCGATCCGGCTGGTGTCGATCGAGCGCGGCTTCGATCCGAAGAAGTTCGCCTTCATGCCCTTCGGCGGCGGCGGCGCGCTGCACACCGGCGCCATGCTCGACGATGTCGGCATCGGCCGCGCCATCGTGCCACGCTATCCGGGCGTCACCAGCGCCATGGGCTGCGTCATCGCCGACATGCGGCAGGACTTCGTGCAGACCATCAACGCCTTCGTCGACCGGATCGACGAGGCGGCGCTGGCGGGCTTCCTGCAGGATCACGTCGATCAGGGCCATGCCCTGCTCGATGCCGCGCGCAGCCGCTTCGAGGCGCGCGAGGTTCTGGTCGAGCTCGACATGGCCTATCTCGGCCAGACCCATACGGTGGCGGTGCCCGTCGAGGTCGAGATCCGGGACGGCAAGGTCACCCCGCCGACCCGCGCCCGGATCGCCGCCGCCTTCGACGCCGCCTATCTGGCGACCTACGGCCGGCTGCTGGACAAGGGCCAGCGCCGGGTGATGAACCTGCGCACCGCGGTGATCGGCCGGCGGCCCAAATTCGACCTCGCCACCCTGGCGCCCGGGGCCGGCACGGTCGCGGCCGCGCTGAAGGGCACCCGGCCGGTGCATCTCGCCGGCCAGTGGCACCAGACCGCGATCTACGACCGGCTCGCCCTGCCGGTGGGCGCCGCGATCGACGGGCCGGCGATCCTCGAACAACCGGACACCACCGTGCTGGTCGACCCGGGGCTGCGCGCCACCGTCGACCGCCATGGCAATACCATCATCGAACCGGCGGAGGCAGGCTGACATGGGCAAGCTCACCGGACTGGAGCCGGCCAGAACCGCGCTTCTGACCATCGACCTGCAGAACGACTTCCTGCACGCGCAAGGCGCCTATGGCCGCGCCGGCCAGGGGTCCGAGGCCATCGCCGCCCTGCCCGCCCGGATCGCGCCGCTGCGCGACGCGCTGCGGGCCCGCGGCGGCCCCCATATCAGCGCCCAGTTCACCCTGGTCCCCGGCCCCGGCGGCGCGCCGCTGATCGCGCCGCATCTGAAGGCGCTGCGGCCGTTCCTGACCAAGGGCGACTTCGCCCCCGGCGGCTTCGGCCACCGGCTGGTCGATGACCTGCACCCGGCCGATTACACGGTGGAGAAGGTCGCCTATTCCGCCTTCTACCAGAGCCGGCTGGAGTACATCCTGCGGGCGCTGCGGATCGACCGGCTGCTGATCGGCGGCATCGTCACCAACGGCGGCGTCGCCTCGACCCTGCGCGACGCCCATCTGCGCGACATCGACACCGTGCTGCTGACCGACGGCTGCGCCGCCTTCCGCCCCGAGCTGCACGACGCCACGCTGGTCTCGCTCGGCGCGCTCGGCGCGCAGATGACCTGCCAGGAAACCCTCGACATGCTGGAGGCGACTGCATGACCCTGAAGACCCGCCTGCAACAGCCCGAGATCCTGGTCGCGCCCGGCGTCTACGACGGGCTGACCGCCACCCTGGCCGAACAGGCCGGCTTCGAGGCGCTCTATCTCTCCGGCGCCGCGGTCGCCTATACCCGCCTCGGCCGCCCCGATATCGGGCTCACCTCGGTCTCCGAGATGGCCGATACCATGGCGCTGATCCGCGACCGCATCGCCCTGCCGGTGATCATCGACGCCGACACCGGCTTCGGCAACGCGCTCAACGCGCAGCGCACCATGCGCCTCTACGAACGCGCCGGCGCCAATGCGCTGCAGATCGAGGACCAGACCTATCCCAAACGCTGCGGCCACCTCTCCGACAAGACGCTGATCGCCACATCCGAGATGGTCGGCAAGCTCAAGGGCATGGCCGACGCCCGCCAGAGCGGCGAGACCCTCATCGTCGCCCGCACCGACGCCATCGCCGTCGAGGGCTTCACCGCCGCCATCGACCGCGCCGAGGCCTATGTCGAGGCCGGCGCCGACGTGCTGTTCATCGAGGCCCCCCGCAGCGGCGACGAGCTCGCCCGCCTCGCCCGCCACTTCCGCGGCCGCATCCCGCTGCTCGCCAATATGGTCGAAGGCGGCGCCACCCCGATCACATCCGCCGCCGACCTGCAAAACCTCGGCTTCGACATCGTCATCTTCCCCGGCGGCATCGTCCGCGCCATCGCCCGCTGCGCCGCCGACTACTACGCCTCGCTCCGCGAAAACGGCTCAAACACACCCTTCAGACACCGCATGCTCGACTTCGACGGCCTCAACACCCTCATCGGAACACCCCAGATGCTCGCAACAGGCCGTAAACTCGACACCTCAAAAACCTGATGCAGGGCAGAATAGCGCGCGTTGTCAAAGGTCGGCGAATGAGAACTCCGGCGATCGGCGGCGGGCGGGCGGACCGGAGCGGACCGGGGCAGACCGGGGCAGACCTCCGGCCGGGCCCGCGCGACGTCCTGCCGGCCCTCGCTCAAACTGAGAGCCGGCCGCTGCCCGCCGATCCGCCGGTTCCGGGCGGCCACCGTCAGGCCGCCGCGCAGCCTCTCCCCGCCTCCTGGCGCGCAGGCGGCGGCGCGCTAATCGTAGGGCTGCCAGCTCTGTTGCCGGTCGGTCGCCGTCAGCTCGCCATGATCGTTGATCACCGCCAGCCCCTTCCGGATCAGGGCATAGGCGTCGTCGCGGTCGAAATTCTCGGTGCCTTTCAGCTGGACCCGGCGCAGCAGAAAATACTGCCCGCCAGTCAGATCATAGGGAATGCCACTCATTCAAAACGTCCTCTCCTACTCCCTTCCCCAGAATATTCGGCCCGCCGGCGCCTGAACATCTCGACGCCGCCGGCATCGCGGGAAATGGATCAAATTGACGTCAAAGGCCCAAAAATCCAGCTCGAATGATTCATATCTGACCAGTCGGCGCGCCGGACTAGGCGTGTTTGCGCCCGCCGGCCTCGAGGAACCAGTCGTCGGGATAGGGATACCACCAGTCCTGACGCGCCGGGCGGTGATCGAGGATCACCATCTTGGAGCGGCGGAAGGTGTCGAGGCCGACGCGCCCCAGTTCGCGCCCCAGACCCGAGGCCTTCCAGCCGCCGAAGGGCAAGGCATCGTTGTCGATCATCGGGTTGTTGACCCAGACCATGCCGGCCTCCAGCCGCTCGGTCGCCTCATGCGCCTCGGCCAGATCGGTGGTGAAGATCGAGGCGCCGAGACCGAAGGCGCTGTCGTTGGCCATCGCAATCGCGGTGTCGAAATCCGGCGCCCGGACGATGGAGACGACGGGGCCGAAGACCTCCTCTCTCAGAATGTCCATCTCGGGGGTGCAGCCGGTCAGAATGGTGGGTTCGTAGAAATAGCCGGGTGCGCTCTGCTGCGGCCGGCACCCACCACAGGCGACGGTGGCGCCCTTGCCGACGGCATCGGCCACCAGACGCTCGACCTTCTCCAGCGCGGGTTTGCTCACCAGCGGGCCGATCTCGGATTTCTCCAGCCCGTTGCCGACGCGCAGCCGCTTGGTCTCCGCCACGAAGGCGGCGACGAAGGCGTCATGCACGCTGTCGACCACATAGATCCGCTCGGTCGAGGTGCAGACCTGCCCCGACAGGTGGAACGCCCCGGTCACCGCCCCGGCGGCGGCGATCCCGATCGGCGCATGGGCGGTGATGATCATCGGGTCCGATCCGCCGGCCTCGATCACCGCGGGCTTCATCCGCGCCGCCGCGGCCGAGGCCACCGCCTTGCCGGCGGCGACCGAGCCGGTGAAGGCCACCGCATGGGTCCGGTCGCTGTCGACCAGCGCCCGGCCGGTATCGGCGCCGCCCGGCACACAGGCGATCAGGTCGGCGGGCATCTCGTCGAACACCCGCATGAATTCCAGCGTCGACAGCGTCGTCGCCTCGGCCGGTTTGATCACGCAGCCATTGCCGGCGGCGAGCGAGGCGGCGACGGTCCAGCACATCAGCAGGATGGGGAAGTTGAACGGCATGATGTGGACCGACACGCCATAGGGTTCGTATCGCGCATATTGCAGCGATCCGGCCTGGGTGGTGCCGGCGATCTTGCCGGCGTCGTCGCGCGCCATCTCGGCGAAATAGCGAAAGACCGGGGCGCAATTGGCCACCTCGCCGATCGCCTCGGGATAGGGCTTGCCCATCTCCCGGCTCATCAGGATGGCGCAATCGGCCATATCCGTCGCCTCGATCCGGTTGGCGAGCCGGTGCAGGTGCTGCGCCCGGGTCTTGGCATCCATCCGGGCCCAGCCCTTTTGCGCCGCGTTGACGCGGGTCAGCACCGCGTCCAGCTCGGCCGCGCTGACCTCGGCGCGCTGCCCGACCTCCTGCAGCGTGGCGGGGTCGATCACCGGATGATGGCTGCCGATGCTCGGGTGAAACGCGGGAGCGAGGTAATAGCGGGGTGCGGTGGTGTCAGGCATTGGGTCTTTCCGTCGTTGTCGGGGTCAGGCGTGCCGCGATGCGGTCGCCCTGCCCGGCCCAGTCGGGCAATTCGGTGGTGAGGAAATCGGCGATCCCGGTCAACGCCGCGTCGCGGAGCGCACGGTCGAGCTGGCGCAGCACCCGCGGCAGGAAGTGCAGATAGCGCGGCTTGCCGTCCTGCTGGCACAGCCGCAGGAACACGCCGGCGATGCGGGTATGGCGCTGTGCCCCCAGCAGGGCGTAACGGGCGCGGATCTGCTCAGCCGATCCAAGGTGCTGTGGCGCATTGTCGATGTAGAGCGCCAGCAGCTTGGCCTCCAGCCCCGGCGCCAGATCCCGCCGCGCGTCCTGCAGGAGCGAGACCAGATCGTATTCGCAGGCGCCGATCACCCCGTCCTGGAAATCCAGCAGCCCGCAGCGCCGCACGCCGTCGCGATCCGGCAGCAGCATCAGGTTGTCGATGTGGAAATCCCGCAGGATCAGGGTGTCGCGGCGGGTCGCGACCGGCGCCAGCGCCTCACGCCACAGGGCGCGGAATTGCGCCGCGAAAGCGTCGGTCTCGAAGCCCGCGCCGAAGGCCACCGGCGCGAACCAGTGGGAGAACAGGTCGACCTCGTCCAGCAGGGTCTCCAGATCGCAGCCCGGCTGCGAGACCTGCGCCGCCCGCGGGTCGCGGTGCAGATGCAAAAGCGTCGAGACCGCCAGCCGGTAAAGCTCTGCCTCGTCCTGACCGCCGGCCAGACAGGCGGCATAGGTGCCATTGCCGAAATCCTCGACCAGCGCCAGCCCGGTCGAGGGATCGGCGCCATGGACCCGAGGCACCGACAGCCCCAGCGCCAGCAGGTGCCGCGACAGCCGCAGATAGGCGGCGAAGCCCACCGGATCGCTGCGATCCTCCATCAGCAGCAGCCCCTTGCCCGGCAGGCGGAAATAGCGCCGGGCCGAGGCATCGGCCACCAGCGGTTCCAGCGGCTGGCCGGCATGGCCGTGGCGGGCCAGAAAGCTCGCCACCGGCGGCGCGATCATCGCAGCCGGCCGCTCCTGCATGTCGGTGGCGGCGCCGCTCATCGGATCATATAGACCTTCTTGACCGTCTCATG
>JBFXGQ010000228.1:0-7308 GCA_050177915.1 Pseudodonghicola sp.
TCGAGGCCACCGCGGCGCTGGCCCGGGCGGTCTCGATCCCGGTGATCGCCTCGGGCGGCGTCAGCTCCATCGCCGATCTGATCGCGCTGCGCGACTGCGGCGCGGCGCTCAACGGCGCCATCTCCGGCCGCGCCCTTTATGACGGTGCGATCGACCTGAAAGAGGCACTGGCAGTGCTGAGGGGCTGAGCCGCGCCGCACGGACCTATTCCCGACGCCCGACGCGGCGTCGAGCGGGGGTGCCTCCGGCGGAGGTATTTCTGCCAAGATGAAAACACCGGCACACCTGTAGGGCCGCGCCCCCTGTGACGCGCTCAGCTTTCATCTTGGCTCAAATACCTGGGGGGTGGCGCCCGGACCGGGCGACGGGGGCGGAGCCCCCTCCCCCCGACGACACAGCTGAGACCTTCTGCCACCTCTTCCCCGCGCCGCCGCCGTGGTTCACTGCCGCCGCAGGATACCGAGGAGACGGCGATGCCCGCACAGACCACCCCCCTTCCCGGCCACGCCCGGATCTGGCACCGCGTCCAGCCCGGCGATTTTCTCGACACCTACAGCGTCGCCACCCCGCTCAGCGCCCGGCAGGCGCTGGATCTCGCGCTGCGCTCGCCCGGCTGGGCCCGGGCGCTCCTGCAGCTGCGCGACCGGCTGGTGCGGCCGCTGGGGCTGAAGACTGCAGGCGGCGAGGGTCAGACCGGCTTTCCGGTCGAGTTCGAATCCGAGCAGGAGGTCATCGTCGGGATGGACGACCGCCACCTGGATTTCCGCGTCACCGTGCTGAAGACCGACGGTATCGTCCATATCGCCACCTGGGTCCATCGCAACAACGCGCTGGGGCAGGCCTATCTGGCGCTGATCATGCCGTTTCACCGGCTGATCCTGCGCAGCGCGATCCGGCGCATCGCCGCGGCGGCGCAGGCACCGGCATAGGCAACGGGGGCCTTTCCCCCCTGCCCGCCCGGCGCTATGTAGGCGGCAAAGGAGCAGGCCCATGCTGAAAACCCGCATCATCCCCTGTCTGGACGTCGCCGACGGCCGCGTGGTCAAGGGCGTCAACTTCGTCGATCTGGTCGATGCCGGCGATCCGGTCGAGGCGGCCAAGGCCTATGACGCCGCCGGCGCCGATGAGCTCTGCTTCCTCGATATCCATGCCACCCATGAGAACCGCGGCACGATGTACGATCTGGTGCAGCGCACCGCCGAGCAATGCTACATCCCGCTGACCGTCGGCGGCGGGGTGCGCACCAGGGAGGACGTGCGCGCGCTGCTGCTGGCCGGCGCCGACAAGGTCAGCTTCAACTCCGCCGCCGTGGCCAACCCGGATGTGGTGGCCGAGGCCGCCGATCACTTCGGCAGCCAGTGCATCGTCTGCGCCATCGACGCCAAGACCATCGAGACCGACGAGACCGGCGTCGGTACCCGCTGGGGCATCTTCACCCATGGCGGGCGCAAGGCCGCGCTCGACGCCGCGGGCAATCCGATCGACGCGGTGGAGTTCGCCCGTACCGTGGTGGCCAAGGGCGCCGGAGAGATCCTGCTGACCTCGATGGACCGCGACGGCACCCGGGCGGGGTTCAACCTGCCGCTGACCCGCGCCATCGCCGATGCGGTCGACGTGCCGGTGATCGCCTCCGGCGGCGTCGGCACCCTGCAGCACCTGGTCGACGGCATCACCGAAGGCCACGCCAGCGCCGTCCTGGCAGCGTCGATCTTTCACTTCGGCGATTACACCATCCGCG
This sequence comes from Pseudodonghicola sp., assembly GCA_050177915.1. GTDB lineage: Bacteria > Pseudomonadota > Alphaproteobacteria > Rhodobacterales > Rhodobacteraceae > Pseudodonghicola. Next base: position 1,739 of record JBFXGQ010000228.1, read on the forward strand.
AGGCCAAGGACTATATGGCCGCCGCCGGCATTCCGATGCGGATGGAGTTCGCCTGATGCATATCCTCGACCAGCTTGCCCAGACCATCGCAGAGCGTGCCAAGGCCGATCCCGACAGCAGCTGGACCGCCAAGCTGCTGGCCAAGGGGCCGGAGAAATGCGCCGAGAAATTCGGCGAGGAGGCCGTCGAGGCGATCATCGAGGCGGTGAAGGGCGACCGCGCGCGGCTGACCTCCGAGGCCGCCGATACGCTCTATCATCTGCTGGTGATGCTGCAGGCCCGCGAGGTACCCTTCGACGACGTGCTGGACGAGCTCGCCCGCCGTCAGGGCATGAGCGGCATCGCCGAAAAGGCCGCCCGCAAGGGGTAGGCGCGGGCCGGAAAATTCACAATTTTCCGGTCAATTTTCTTTGCAAGAAAATTGGCGCCCGGCCTGGGCCGGGGTGCCATGGAAGAACGGCCCCGCCGGTTGCGACGGGACCGGGGCAGATCACTTGTCCTCGCCAAAGGCCTTCCAGATCAGCGCGCCGAGGATGGCACCGACGATCGGCGCCGCCCAGAACAGCCACAGCTGCCCCAGCGCCCAGTCGCCGGCGAAGATCGCCTGGCTGGTCGAGCGCGCCGGGTTGACCGAGGTGTTGGTCACCGGGATCGAGATCAGGTGGATCAGCGTCAGCGCCAGGCCGATGGCGATCGGGGCGAAGCCGGTCGGTGCCCGGCCGTGGGTCGCGCCGAGGATGATCAGGATGAAGAAGCCGGTCAGCAGCGCCTCGATCAGCGCCGCCGACAGCAGCGAATAGCCGCCCGGCGAATGCTCGCCATAGCCATTGGCGGCGAACCCGCCCAGCTCGGCGCCCGCCTTGCCCGAGGCGATGACATAGAGCAGCGCCGCGGCGGCGATCGCGCCCAGCACCTGCACGATGATATAGGGCAGCAGCCGGGTCGCGGGGAACCGTCCCGCCACCGTCAGGCCGACCGAGACCGCGGGGTTGAAATGGCCGCCGGAGATGCCGCCCACCGCATAGGCCATGGTCAGGACCGTCAGACCGAAGGCCAGCGCCACGCCGGCGAAGCCGATGCCCAGCTCGGGGAAGGCGGCGGCGAAGACGGCGCTGCCGCAGCCGCCGAACACCAGCCAGAATGTACCGAAGAACTCGGCCGCAAGTTGCTTTTGCATTTCGTACCTCTCACAAATGCACCTGCATCGCAGAAGCCGAAGTTTACGACTTTTTAACCGGGAATTTCACCCGATTTTGCCCCTTGCGAAATCCTGCCGGCCTGCGGAGACGATACAGCAGGGCCGCCGGCGCGGTCAGAGCTTCGAGGAAATCACGCCGGTGGCAAAGCCGCCCATCCGCAGCTCGCCGAACAGGCGCTGGTATTCGATCTTGGGACAGCGGTTCTGGATCACCGTCACGCCGCGCGCCTCGGCCTTGGCGGCCGCCTCGGGGTTCTCCACCCCGATCTGCATCCAGATCGTCTGCAGCTCGGGAAAGGCCGCCAGCGCCTCGTCGACGATCGGCGGCACCGCCTCGGAGCGGCGGAAGATGTCGACCATGTCCACCGGCTCGGCGATCTCGGACAGCGTGGCGACCACGGTCTGACCGAACAGGGTCTCGCCGGCGTGGCCGGGGTTGACCGGGATCACCTTGAAGCCCTTCAGCGACAGGTAGCGCGCCACATAGTAGCTGGGGCGCACCGGATTGGCCGAGACCCCCACCACCGCGATGGTGCGGGTGCGGGTCAGGATCTGTTTCAGCAGGGCGTCGGAATAATCGGGCATGGCGGCACTCTACGCGCTCCGGCGGAAAGAAAAAAGCGCCCAAAGCGGGGAAGCCCTGGGCGCCAGTCGTGGAACGAGGGACAGTGAAATGACCCGCGGCAGTTCCGGTCCGCGGTCATTGTGGGATTTAGGCATCATCTTTCAGAAAAAAAGACCCGGTCGCAAATTCGTGAGCTTGACCTCACCGAAACAGCGCCTCAGGCCAGTTCTCATCGCCGCGGGCGATGTATCCGGCGGGATCGCTCAGCCAGGCCTGCAGCAGTTTGGGATTGTGGATCAGGTAAAGCTTGCCGTCGACGATGCGCCAGGCCAGCGGGTCGGTGCCGGTGGCATGGCCCTGCGCCACGCCATAGGCGCAATAGCCGCCATATTGCGGCGCATAGGCACGCGGGTTGGCCTCGAAGACCTCGCGGTTGCGGCGGTTGGAGAATTGCCAGACCGCGCCGCGCCAGGTCACCGCGATGTCCGGCCGGCCCTGCACCGCCGCACCGCTGACGAAATAGGCCACCGCGTCATAGCCCGAGATCGCCGCGCCGCCGTGGATGTAGAACAGCGTCTTTTCGCCGGCGCGGGCGGCGCCGGCCAGCAGCAGGGTGACGAACAGCAGGGAGAGAATCGGGCGAAGGCGCATGTCGGGTTCGGACGGATATTTCTGGAGCTCGGATCTTGGGGCCACCAGGCCCCGATACCGCCCAAGATGCCCGCCGCCGCCGCCCCTGCAAAGCCCCCATGACGCGGTTGTGATGGCGCACGAGCGCGGCGCGACCGCAACGCCGCGGAACCGTGCACCGATGCCGCCGCGCCATCGCCCCGGGGTCAGTCGAAGATGTCCTCGACGACGTCCAGCGCCTCGTCCAGCATCCGCGCCATCAGGCCGCGGCGCCGGCCACGCTTGTTCTGCGCCTTCTTCGCCGCGACCTTCACCGCCGCCGGTGGTCCGGGCCGGGACGGGGCGCCGCTGGCCGGGATGCGCCCCGCATCCCTCTTGTCGGCCTTCTTGCCGGCTTTCTTGTCGGCCCTCTTGTCGGTGCGCAGCATCTTCAGATCGCGCAGCGGCGCGCCGCAGGCGGAGCAGGACAGCTCGTGCCGCGCCTCGCCCTCCAGCGTCAGCACGGCGCGGGTGCCGCAATAGCAGCAGGTGGCGATCTTGGTCGACCGGGGTATGGCCCCCTCCTCTCAGCGGTTCAGAGAGGCATATAGGGCGATCGCCGCGGCGTTGGAGACGTTGAGCGAGCCGAAGCCGCCGGCTGCGTCGATTTTGACCAGCTTGTCCACGGTCTCCTTGGTCTTGGGGCGCAGCCCCGGTCCCTCGGCGCCCAGCACCAGCGCCACCGCACCGTCGCGGTGACCTTCCATCGCCTGCTCGATGGTCTCCTCGGCCTCGCCATCCAGGCCCAGGACGTAGAAGCCGATGCGCTGCAGCTCCTCGATGGTCTCGGCCAGGTTGCGCACCCGCAGATAGGGCTGACGCTCCAGCGCGCCGCTGGCGGTCTTGGCCAGCGCGCCCGTCTCGGGGGCGGAATGGTGGCGGGTGCCGATCACCGCCGAGGCGCCCAGCACCTCGGCGCTGCGCAGAATCGCACCAACGTTATGCGGGTCGGTCACCCGGTCCAGCAGAATCACCCGCGGCGCCGGACGGCCGATACAGGTCTCCTCCAGACTGCCCCAGGCCAGCGGCTTGACCTCGAGCACCGCACCCTGATGCACCGAACCGGGGTCGATCGGCGCGGAAAACTTGCGCGGGTCCACCACCTCGGGCGTGATCCCGGCCGCGGCGATCGCATCGGCCAGCTTGTCCTGCGCGTTCGGCGTCACCAGCAGCCGCAGTTTCTCGCGCTGCGGGTTCAGCAGCGCATCGCGCACCGCGTGCAGCCCGAACAGCCACACGGTTTCCGAACTGGCGGCCTTGCGCGCCTGTTCCTTCTCGATCACCCATTTCGGTTTCTTCATGGCCTTCCCCGGCACTCTCCGCAAAGGCTTCGCCTGATCGCGGTTTTTCCTGTTGACGCCCCTTGGCCGCGCTAGTAATCACGCCGACACAACGGGCGCAACCGCGCACGTGGATGGGCGACAGGCCGCAAGGTGTGGCAGGGGACTGTAACTCCCTCGCGGAGACGCACGCCTGGTTCGATTCCAGGGTCGCCCACCATCCACCCCTCAGAGATCAACGTTATCAAGGCGTTATCGGCCAATGCTGAACCTGCGCGCAGGGGTTTTGCAGCAGATGGCCCGCGGATCCGGCAGCCGATCGCGATCTTTCGCCAGCGCGGCCGCGACGCTGGCCGCGCCAGCGCCGGTGGCCCGTCCTCGTCGCGCCCCCGGACCCTGACGACGCGCCCTGCCGCGCGGAATCGCCCCCTGCCGCCGCCCCGCTCCGCCCCAGCCCCGAATCATGCCGCCGATTCCCCGGCGCCGGCCGGCAAGCCCCACACGCGACACGAGTCACCCCCTGCCCGCCCCTCCGAATCGCGTATTCCCGGCGGTGCCCCCGACGCGCAGTGGCGCCGCAGGTCGGCGGCGCCCCGAGACCGGAGGCTTCGGCCGCCAGATCTGACCATGAACCGGCACTCCTTTACGCGAAATTAGCTATTTTGCGGCCCAATCCCTCGCACCGCGATGGAGGGGACCGGGCGCATGAGCCATGGCAGGCTGAAACTCTGGATATGGTCGGCGCTGCTGCTGGCCGCCGTTGTCTTCGTCGCCGGACGGCTGGTGGTCGATGCCCGCAGCCGGGTCACCGAATCGACCCTGACCGCCGCGGCCGCCGCCTCCGCCCGCAACTGGTACAACCACTATGTGCTGCACACCCGCTCCTTCGACAAGCTGACCGAACCGGACCTCGGCGGCCCGATGCGGCTGGTGGAGCATGGCGACACGCAGGTGTTCGGCAACATCCTGCTCTATCGGATCTACGACCGCAGCGGACGGCCGGTGATCACCTCCGAAGGCGGCCGGCCCGCGGATCAAGACGGCAGCGCCACCGCGACCGATCCCGCCCCCCAGCCGGATGATCTGGCCACGATTCGCGCGGTTCTGGACGGCGCCCCGGCCGTGACGGAGATCGGCGAGGGCTGGCGCGGCCGCGACCCCGCCCAGCATTATTCGCGCAGCGTGCTGCCGATCGAGGAGGACGGCAAGATCCTCGGCGCGGCCGAGGTCTTTGTCGACATCAGCACCGAACGGGCCACGATCTACAGCGCGTTCCGGCTGTTCAGCATCACCCTGGTGGCGATCCTGACCATCGCCAGCCTGATCCCGATCTCGGCGCTGACCTACGCCTGGTACCGGATGGCGGTGATGAACCGCGATCTGGCCCGCGCCCGCGACGCCGCCCGCCATGCCGAGGAGATCAAGTCGCGCTTTCTGGCCAATATGAGCCATGAGATCCGCACGCCGATGAACGGCATCATGGGCATGGCCGAGCTGCTGAACGAGACCGAGCTGACCGAGGATCAGCGCAGCTACGCCGCCACCATCCTCGGCTCGGCCTCGGCGCTGCTGACCATCATCAACGACATCCTGGATTTCTCCAAGATCGAGGCCGGCAAGGTGTCGATCCTGCCGGCGCCCTTCGATCTGCACAATTGCGTGCAGGATGCCGCCGACCTGCTGTTCCCCGCCGGCTATGGCAAGGGGGTGGAGCTGTGCGTCGACTTCCAGAAGGCGCTGCCGGCCTGGGTGATCGGCGACGAGGCGCGGCTGCGCCAGTGCCTGCTGAACGTCGCCGGAAATGCGGTGAAATTCACCGAGACCGGCCATGTCACCATCCATGTCTCGGAACTGCCCG
>JBFXGQ010000229.1:0-7300 GCA_050177915.1 Pseudodonghicola sp.
CAACCGCCGGTGCCAAGCTGGGGCCGGATGCTGGCCGATGCCCAGACCATGGTCAGCCTGGCGCCGCATATGGCGCTGATCCCGGGCCTTGCCATCGTGCTGACGGTGCTGGGGCTGAACCTGCTGGGCGACGGGTTGCGCGACCTGCTCGACCCCCGACTGCGGGTGCGCCGGTCATGAGCCTTCTTGATATCCAGAACCTGTCCCTGCAAATCGGTGGCCTGCCGATCCTCAGGAACGTGAGCTTTTCCGTCGCCCCGGGCGAGATCGTCGCCGTCACCGGCGAAAGCGGATCGGGCAAGTCGATGACCGCGCTGGCGGTGATGGGCCTGTTGCCCGACCGGGCCGAGACGCAGGGCAAGATCCTGCTGGAAGGCCAGGATCTGCTGGCGCGGAGCGAGGCGCAGATGTGCGCCACCCGTGGCCGCGAGATCGGCATGGTGTTTCAGGAGCCGATGACGGCGCTGAACCCGGTCAAGACCATCGGCGATCAGGTGATGGAGACCATCCTGATCCACAAGGCGATGCCGAAGGATCAGGCCCGCGCCCGCGCGCGTGAGATGCTGGACCGCGTCGGCCTGCCGGAAGATCGCTTTCCGCTGTCGCGCTTCCCGCACGAGCTGTCGGGAGGGCAACGCCAGCGCGTCGTCATCGCCATGGCCATCGCGCTGCGCCCGAAGCTTTTGATCGCGGACGAGCCGACAACCGCGCTCGACGTCACGACGCAGGCGCAGATCCTCGATCTGCTGCAAAGCCTTGTCGCCGATTTCGGCATGGGGCTGTTGATGATCACCCACGACCTGGCGGTGGTGTCGGACATGGCCGACCGCATCGTGGTGATGCGCCATGGCGAGCTGGTCGAGGAAGGCCCGACGCGCGAGCTGTTTCGCAACATGACGCATCCCTATACGCGGATGCTGTTCGAGGCCTCGAGCCATCAGGTGACATTGCCCGGGCGGCCGGCGCCGGAGCCGCTGTTGCAGGTGAACGGCGCGGTTCGTGACTACCGCCTGCCGCGCAAGCACCTGTTCCGAGATCCCGGCCATCACCGCGCGGTCAAGGGGGTCAGCTTCACCCTCAACCGCGGCGAGCGTCTGGGGCTGGTGGGCGAATCCGGCTGCGGGAAATCGACCCTGACCCGGGCGATTCTGGGGCTGGAGCCCTTGCAGGGCGGTGAGATCCTGCTGGGCGGCAGGCCGGTCTGGTCCGGCCACCATCCCGACCGGACCGTGCGCCGGCGGATGCAGGTGGTGTTCCAGGACCCCTTCGGCAGCTTCAACCCGCGCCACCGGGTCGACCGGCTGGTGACCGAACCCTTCCACCTGCTCGACACGCCGCCCACCGGGGCCGCCCGAGACAGGGCGATCGCCGAGGCGCTGGAGGCGGTGGGGCTGCAGGCCACGGACGCGACGAAATACATCCACGAATTCTCCGGCGGCCAGCGGCAGCGGATCGCCATCGCCCGCGCCCTGATCATCCGGCCCGAGCTGATCCTGTTCGACGAGGCGGTGAGCGCGCTCGATGTCTCGGTGCGCGCCCAGATCCTGGATCTGCTGGTGGAGCTCTGCGCCGCCTATCGACTGAGCTATCTGTTCATCAGCCACGACCTGAGCGTGGTGCGCACGGTGACCGATCGCGTCCTGGTGATGCAAGCGGGCGAGATCGTCGAGGAAGGCGAAACCGAACAGGTCTTCACTTCGCCGCGCCACCCCTATACCCAAACCCTGATCGCCGCCGCGCCGACCCTGCCCGCGCTGGGTTGAGCGGCGCGCCGACGCCCGGCCGGGCAGATCGGCTGCGCCGATGCCTCCGGCGGGAGTATTTGGAACGAGAAGAAGGGCGGGGCGCCCGCCAAATCAGGAGCCTTTCATGAGCGACACCAATCCCATCTGGTTCGACCCCAGCCTCTGCCTGATCGGCGGCAAATGGGTGCCGGCGCAAAGCGGCGAGACCCTGCCGCTGGTCAACCCCTCGGACGGCAGCGAGATCTGCCAGATCGCCCGTGGCGGCGCGGCGGATATCGACGCGGCGGTGCAGGCGGCTGAGGCCGCGATGGAGGGCGACTGGGGCCGGATGACGGCGCTGGAGCGTGGCCGCATCATCACCCGCATCGGCCAGCTGGTGCTGGACTACGCCGACCGGCTGGCGGTGCTGGAGGCGATGGACGTGGGCAAGCCGCTGACCCAGGCCCGGGCGGACGCCGTTGCGCTGGCGCGCTATTGCGAATTCTACGGCGGCGCCGCCGACAAGGTGCATGGCCAGACCATCCCCTTCATGGAGGGCTATACCGTCTACACCCTGCGCGAGCCGCATGGGGTGACCGGCCATATCGTGCCCTGGAACTATCCGATGCAGATCATCGGCCGGTCGGTCGGCGCGGCGCTGACCATGGGCAATGCCGCCGTGCTGAAGCCGGCGGAAGAGGCCTGCCTGACCGCGCTGGCCTTTGCCCAGATCGCGATGGAGGCGGGGCTGCCCGCCGGTGCGCTGAACGTGGTGCCGGGCATCGGCGCCGAGGCCGGCGCGGCGCTGACCGCGCATCCGGGCATCCGGCACATCAGCTTTACCGGCTCGGTGCCGACCGGCATCCTGGTGCAGACGGCGGCGGCCAAGAACGTGGTGCCGGTGACGCTGGAGCTGGGCGGCAAGTCGCCGCAGCTGGTGTTCGACGACGCCGATCTGGATGCGGCGCTGCCGTTTCTAGTCAATGCCGGCTGTCAGAACGCCGGCCAGACCTGTTCCGCCTCCTCCCGCATCCTGGTGCAGCGCGGCGTCTATGACGAGGTCAAGCGCCGGATGTCCGAGGCCTATCGCGCCCTGACCGTCGGCCCGGCGATGGAGGATCTGCGGATGGGGCCGCTGATCTCCGCCCGCCAGAAGGAGATCGTGTCGGGCTTCCTAGACAAGGGTGCCGATCTGTCCATCGCGGCGCAGGGCGAGATCGTCGGCCATGCCCCGGCCGAGGGCGCCTATCTCTGCCCCACCCTCTTTGCCGATGTGCCGGGCGATCACGCGCTCGCCAAGGACGAGATCTTCGGCCCGGTACAGGTGCTGATCCCCTTCGACACCGAGGAAGAGGCGGTCAGGATCGCCAATGGCACCGATTACGGTCTGGTCGCCAGCATCTGGAGCCGCGACGGCTCGCGCCAGATGCGACTGGCCAAGAAGCTGCACGCCGGTCAGGTCTTTATCAACAACTACGGCGCCGCCGGCGGGGTCGAGCTGCCGTTCGGCGGCGTCGGCAAATCCGGCCATGGCCGCGAGAAGGGCTTCGAGGCGCTCTACGGCTTCTCGCAGCTGAAGACCGTGGCGGCCTATCACGGCTGAGGCCCCGAAACGCGAACGGCCGCTCCGTGATGGGGCGGCCGTTTTGCACGACGGGCGGCGGGGTCAGACAATGACCTTGATCCGCTCCTGTTCGCCGACGCCGAAGACACGTTTGTAGCGCTCGATCTCTTCCGGCAGACCCATCGCCTTTTCCGGGTTGTCCGACAGTTTCACCGTCGGCCGGCCATTGGCGCTGACCGCCTTGCAGACCAGGCTGAAGGGTGCCAGCGCGTCGTTCGGCACCAACCCGCGGAAATCGTTAGTCAGCAGCGTGCCCCAGCCGAAGCTGACCTTGACCCGGCCGGCGAATTTGCCGTGCAGCTCGACGATCTTGTCGACGTCGAGCCCGTCGGAGAAGATCACCAGCTTTTTCCGCGGGTCTTCGCCGCGCGATTTCCACCAGTCGATCGCCACCTCGGCGCCCACCACCGGATCGCCGCTGTCGATGCGGATGCCGGTCCAGCCGGCCAGCCAGTCGGGGGCGTTTTCCAGGAAGCCCTTGGTGCCATAGGTGTCGGGCAGGATGATGCGCAGGTTGCCGTCGTGTTCGTCCTGCCAGTCCTCCAGCACCTTGTAGGGGGCCTGGGCCAGTTCGGCGTCGCTGTCGGCCAGGGCCGAATAGACCATCGGCAGCTCATGCGCATTGGTGCCGATCGCCTCGAGATCGCGCTCCTTGGCGATCAGGCAGTTCGAGGTGCCAGTGAACTTCTTGCCCAGCCCCTCAATCATCGCCTGGACGCACCAGTCCTGCCACAGGAAGGAATGCCGCCGCCGGGTGCCGAAATCGGCGATGCCCAGCGGCTCAAGCGCGCGCAGGCGTTCGATCTTTTCCCACAGCCGGGTCATCGCCCGGGCATAGAGCACCTTGAGCTCGAAGCGGCCCAGATCGTTCAGCACGGCGCGGCTGCGCAGTTCCATCAGCACGGCGAGCGCCGGGATCTCCCACAGCATCACCTCGTGCCAGGCGCCCTCGAACGTCAGTTCGTACTGATCGCCGCGGCGTTCCAGGTAGTAGGGCGGCAGCCGCAGGTTCTCGAACCACTCCATGAAATCGGGGCGGAACATCTGGCGCTTGCCGTAGAAGGTATTGCCGCGCAGCCAGGTGCTTTCGCCGCGGCTGAGGCTGAGCGAGCGAATATGGTCCAGCTGTTCGCGCAGCTCGCCCTCGTCGATCAGCTTGGCCAGCGGCACCCGGTCCGACCGGTTGATCAGAGAAAAGGTGACCTGGGTGTCGGGTTTGTTGCGGAACACCGACTGGCACATCAGCAGCTTGTAGAAATCGGTGTCGATCAGCGAACGGACGATCGGGTCGATCTTCCATTTGTGATTATAGACGCGGGTTGCGATATCCACCAAGACGGGCCTCGTTCCTTACTGCCCGAGGGTGATACGTCAGACCGGCGCCCCGGTCCAAGCAAAATCGGGACCGGCGCAATCGGAACACTGGCGGAATCGGGCGCGCGCGGATCACTCCGCCGCTTGGCGCTGCCGCTGGCGCAGGTGCCGGGCCATGCCGGCCAGCAGCTCGGCCCGGCGCACAGGCTTGCTCAGGAACCCGTCCATGCCGGCGTCGAGACAGGCGGCCCGGTCGCTGTCGAAGGCATTGGCGGTCAGCGCGATGATCACCGGCTGCGGGCCGGTCTCGCCGCGGATGCGGCGGGTCGCCTCGATGCCGTTCAGTTCGGGCATGGACATGTCCATCAGCACCAGATCGGGCCGCCCGGCCAGCGCCATGTCCACCGCCTCGCGCCCGTCATGGGCAAACTCCAGATCGACGTCGAAGCCGCTCAGGTACTTGCGGATCAGCGTGCGGTTCACCTCGGCATCCTCGGCGGCCAGGATCCGCCGGCCGCGCAGCGCCGCCTTCATCTCCTCATCGGTGAGCGCAGGGGGGGCGGCGCCCTCGGCGGGCAGGCGATCCGCCACCGGCAGGTGCAGCGATACGGTGAAGCAGGCGCCCTTGCCCGGCGCCGAACGGACCGAGATCGTGCCACCCATCGCCTCGACCAGCATGCGCGAGATCGTCAGCCCCAGGCCGGTGCCGCCGAATTGCCGGGTGGTCGAGGCATCGGCCTGGGCGAACCGTTCGAAGATATGCTCCTGCTTGTCCTCGGCGATGCCGATGCCGGTATCCTCCACCTCGATCCGCAGGTCGGTCCCCTCGGCCACACGGCGATTGCGCACGCGCACCGTCACGCCGCCGGCTTCGGTGAACTTGATCGCGTTGCCGATCAGGTTGATCAGGATCTGCCGCAGCCGGCTATCGTCGCCATGCAGCCGGTCCGGCCCCTCGCCGTCGAATTCCAGCCGCAGCGCCAGCCCCTTGCCGCGCGCCTGCGGCCGCAGCAGCCGCACCGGCTCCTGCACGCAGGTCTTCAGGTCGAAATCGACCGGCGACAGCGTCATCTTGCGGGCGTCGAGCCGCGACAGGTCGAGCACGTCGTTGATGATCGTCAACAGCGCCTGGGCCGAGCTGCGGATGGTGTCGGTATAGACCCGCTGATCCGCCGACAGCCCGGTTTCGGCCAGCAGATCGGCCATGCCGATCACCCCGTTCATCGGCGTGCGGATCTCGTGGCTCATGGTCGCCAGGAACTCCGCCTTGGCGCGGGCGCCCTCCTCGGCGGCATGGCGGGCCAGGATCATCTCCTGCTCCTGGGTCTTGGCCGCGGTGATGTCGCGTTCGATCGCCACGATCATCTCGACCGCGCCGTTCTCGTCGATCACCGGCACCTGATTGGTCTCGATCCAGATCAGATCGCCGGTCTTGGTACGGTTCTGGATCTCGCAGCGGAAGGGAACGCCGCGGGCGATGGCGTCATGCAGCGCGTCCACCGTGGCCAGGCTGGTATCGGTCGCGTTCAGCAGCGCGCCGGGCTGGCGGCCGATCGCCTCCTCCGGGGTGTAGCCGGTGATCCGGGTGAAGGTCTCGTTGACCCAGGTGATCTGCCCCGCCCGGTTCAGCAGCAGCACGCTGTCGTTGGCGTTGCGCGCCACCAGCGCCAGACGGTGCGCCTCCTTCTGCTGGGCGGCAAGCTCGCGGTTCACCGCTGCCAGTTCGGCGCTCTTCTCGATCACCGCGCGGGTGTTGTCCTGATGCCGGCGAGACCCCGAGATGCCGAAATCGAGAAAGGCATAGACCATGAAGCCCAGCAGCAGCGTGCCGGCGGCATTCATCGAGAACTGGGTATCCGGCGGCCCCGACAGGATGCCTGAAACGGTGAACAGGACAAAGGGCAGCGCCGCGTAGATCACCAGCCGCACCGTCCCCGCGCCGCGGTGATAAGGCAACACCAGCCCGCCGTTGATCGCCGCCCCCACCAGGAAGCCCACCGCGAACAACGGCGAGGCGCCGGTGACCGGCCCGAACCACGACAGCGCGATGCAGACCGAGATCGTCAGCGCCTGGAACCCGGCGGTGAGCGAGCTGATCACCAGCACCCGGCGCAGCGGCTGACCCTGATCCAGGCGCCGCGAGACGCCTTGCAGGTAGAAGCAATCGACAGCCTCGCCCAGGACGGCGATCAGCATCGCGGCGATGCCCGAGATCGGCCCGTTCATCATCCACAGGATCAGGCCGCCCGACACCGTCATGATCTGCCGGCTGCCGAATGTCGCAACCCGACCGCGCGCATAGCGGATCAGCAGACCAGCCGTGCTGTTCCGGCGTTCGAACTCCGCCAGCGGATCGGGCGGTGCCGCGGTCGCATTTTGCATCGACGGACCCCTCTTGCCTCTGCGCTGCTCAGGACCAGTTAACCACCTCGAATCTTAACAATTCGCAAGCAAAAGTCAGCGCAGTTTCACCCCGGCCGCCGTCATCGCCGCAAGCGCCGCATCAAGCGAGCCGTCGAGGTCGATGGCGCGGCAAGCGTCCAGCCGCACGCTGACATCGAAGCCCAGCCGCGCCGCGTCCACCGCCGAGAAATGCACGCAGAAATCGGTGGCCAGCCCGACCAGGGTCAGCCGGTCG
>JBFXGQ010000230.1:0-7299 GCA_050177915.1 Pseudodonghicola sp.
GTTCCGCCTGTGGCAGCCGGGGGCGTCGCTGGAGCGCGGGGTCTGGGACATCCCGGTGCCGCCCGCCACGGCGCCCGAGCTGCGGCCCGATGTGCTGCTGGTGCCGGTGGTGGGGCTGGACGCGGCGCGCAACCGGCTGGGCTATGGCGGCGGCTACTACGACCGCACGCTGGCGCATCTGCGCCACTGCGGGGTGCCCCCGCTGGCGATCGGTCTCGGCTATGCGCAGCAGCGGATCGCGACGATCTTTCCCCTGCCCCATGACATCGCCATGGACCGGGACCTGCTGGTCTAGCCCAGATGCGCCGCCACCTCGCGCCGGTGCGGCGCGTTGCGGTGTTCGAACAGGTAGATCCCCTGCCAGGTACCCAGCCGCATCCGCCCGCCCTGCACCGGAATGGTCAGGCTGACCGGCAGCAGCGCCGCCTTGATATGGGCGGGCATGTCGTCCGGCCCCTCGTAGGTATGGGTCAGATAGGCCATCGACGGATCGGTCGCGGGCGGCACCAGCAGCTGGAAGAACTTGTGCAAATCTGTCTGCACCTCCGGATCGGCATTCTCCTGGATCACCAGCGAACAGGAGGTGTGGCGCACGAAGAGCGTCAGCAGCCCCTCGGCCCGGCCGCAGCGGTGCAGCCAGTCCGCGACCTCGCGGGTGAAATCATAGAGCCCCTGTCCCCGGGTCGATATGGCGAATGTCGTCTGCATGGCGCCAGTTAGGCGCGGCGCAGCGGCCTTGGCAAGGCCGCTCAGTCGCCCGCGTAGAGCCGCCGCGCCTCGGCGATCGGATCGGCGTGCCGCTCCGCCCAGTCGATCAGCGCCGCCAGCGGCGCCAGCAGCGACCGGCCCATCTCGGTCAGCCGGTATTCGACGCTGGGCGGCTTGGTCGGAAACACCTGCCGCGCGATCAGCCCGTCGCGCTCAAGATCACGCAGCGACTGGGTCAGCATCCGCTTGGAGATATCGGGCAGCGCCCGGCCGATGGCGTTGAACCGGGCCGGCCCGCGTTCCAGCTCCAGCAGAATGAGCGTGGTCCATTTGGCGGCGATGTGGTCCAGCACGTGGCGCACCGGGCAATCGCCGATGTCCGGGCCGGTCGCCTTCCAGACCTCCAGCCGGTCCGCTGCCGCACTGTCGCGCATGACGGTTCCCTTCGCGTAACCTGGGCAGGAAAACCTGCCTCCTTTTCAGATCCCACTTAGGTCTCTATCTGAGACCTGTCAACGTTCGAAGACCGAAAGGATCGCAAATGACCGCCCCGCTTCTGATGGTGACCGGCGCCTCCGGCCATCTGGGCCGCCTCGTCATCGCCCATCTGAAAACCCTCGTCCCCGCCGCCCGGATCGTCGCGCTGGTGCGCCAGCCGGAGGTCAAGGCCGCCTATGAGGCCGAGGGCATCGCCGCCCGCATCGGCGATTACGACGACCCCGACAGCCTGACGGCGGCCTTCGCCGGCATCGGCCGGCTGCTGCTGATCTCCTCCAGCGCGGTGGGCCAGCGGGCGCGCCAGCACAGTCAGGCCATCGCGGCCGCCAGGACCGCCGGCGTCGGCTTCATCGCCTATACCTCGATCCTCGACGCCGCCGCCTCGCCCATGGCGCTGGCCGAGGAGCACCGCGCGACCGAAGAGATGCTGGCGTCCTCGGGCCTGCCCCATGCGCTGCTGCGCAACGGCTGGTATTCGGAAAACCTGCTGGCGAGCCTGGCCAGCGACCTGCAGCTGGGCCAGCATTTCGGCTGTGCCGGGGCCGGCCGTTTCGCCACCGCCGCGCGCGAGGATTATGCCGAGGCCGCGGCCATCGTGCTGGCCGGCGGCGACCATGCCGGCAAGATCTATGAACTGGCGGGCGACACCGATTTCACCCTGGCCGATTTCGCCGCCGAGCTGAGCCGGCAGGCGGGCAAGCCCGTCGCCTATACCGACATGCCCGAGGCCGCCTATGCCGCCGCACTGGTCCAGGCCGGCCTGCCCGAGGGCTTTGCCGCGATCCTGGCCGACAGCGATGCCAAGGCCGCCGCGGGGGCGCTGACCACCGCGCGCCGGGATCTCTCCGGGCTGATCGGCCATGCCACCACGCCGATCGCGGCGACGATCCGCGCGGCGCTGGCGGCCTGAACCGGGGGCGGCCCGCCCCGGCGGGCCGTCACCTCCGCGCGCTCAGTTCAGGGCGCTCCGCTCAGGCCGCTCAGCTCAGGGCCAGCGGCGCCAGGGGACTTCGTCGAAGCGGCCACCGAAGCAATATTGCTGCGCCATTGCCGCGCTCAGGTTGTCGCCGGCGCGGCGCACCGTCAGGCTGATGCCGGTCGAGGTATCGGCCCCCTTCGGCGGCGTCAGCGAGAATTGCACCGCCTCGTGTCCCGGCCGGCTGACCGAGGCGCCGAGCGGGCGCCAGATATAGACCCGCTGCGCCGCCGGCGCGCCCAGCACCGCGATGGCGAAATCGCCGGCACCGCACCAATACTCCTGCGCGCCGGAGCCGGCCCGGCCGATCACCTCGTAGACGCCACCGCCGAGATCGCGCACCTCATGGCCGTTCAGCGCCTGCCAGGCCAGCGCCAGTCCCGGCATCGCGGCCAGAGCCGCCGCCAGAGCCATCTTGAGGGCCACCTTGAGGGTCAGGGATTTCCGCATCGTTCCACACTCCTCAGGGGCGCACCGGCGCCGGCCCGCAATAGAGCTTCGCCTGCTGCACCGACATGTGATCGCCCGGCTGCAGCCGGCTCAGCACGATATCCTTGCCGCGCGGCGTGACCCCCGCCGCGGCGGCATCCAGCGTGAACTGCACCGCGGTGCGCCGGCCGGTGGTGACGCTGGGCCCGCGGCCGCGCGCGACATAGATCTGCGCCGCCCAGGGCGCCCCCAGCACCCGCTGCGCGTAATCCGCCGCACCGCACCAGTAGTCATTGCTGCCGGCGGCGGTGCGCGCGATCACCTCGAACACCGTGTCATTGACCGGAAAGGCCCGCATGTTGCGCCCGACAGGGGCGGCCGAGGCCAGTTCGGGAAGCATAAGGATCAGAGCCGAAAGCCCTGCAAAAGCGAGAGAAATCCGTTTCATGCGTGCTGCCTTTCCGGCGATTGTCCGGGATCCGATATGGCGCGAGTCTAGCCTGCGACCACGCCGGAGAACAGGGGCGATACCGTCGCGGGCGATCAACTGTGCGTTGATCTGGCATGAAAGTCCGTGGGTCTCAGGCCCCTTACGGACCTGAGACCCGACCCAGCGGGCTTTCGGATCGAAGAACATCCTACGCTTGTTGCCTTCATCCGACGAAAGCTTTCTTCCAACGGTTGCTTGCCTTTGAAGGGACTGGATCGTTGCTACGCCAAAAGCCACGCTCCTCATTGAAGATCGCGTAATATTTTCTGGCGCCATCAATTGCATTTCTGACTTTTTTGTCAGGGTAGCCCGTTTCCTTCGTGATTTGCCCTACAGACTTAGGACAAGCTCCCACAGGCAGCGCCGACAAAATCTCTTTAAGAGGCATCATCTTCTCAGGCATCTATGAATTCCCTCACTCACTGAAACACGCCGACCAGTATGAGAATCAAATTTTACTTGTCAAATCAATAAGTTCAGCAAGTTCCAGCTGAACTTATCGGCTGTAAAATGAGCATTTGCTGATCCAGGAATGACCGCAGAGATGGCTTGTCGCTCCGGCTCTAGGGTGGGGCCTATTGCCCACCCTACGCTTTGCGGCTGGACAGGTCGAAACGAAAAAGGCGCCCTAAGGGGCGCCTTTCGAACTCACTGGTCCAGGAAGGACCGCAGCTTGCGGCTGCGGCTGGGGTGCTTGAGTTTCCTCAGCGCCTTGGCCTCGATCTGGCGGATCCGTTCGCGGGTCACGCTGAACTGCTGGCCCACTTCCTCCAGCGTGTGGTCGGTGTTCATGCCGATGCCGAGGCGCATCCGCAGGACCCGTTCCTCGCGCGGGGTGAGGCTGGCCAGAACCCGCGTCGTGGTCTCCTTCAGGTTCTCCTGAATGGCACTGTCGAGCGGCAGGACGGCGTTCTTGTCCTCGATGAAATCGCCGAGCTGGCTGTCCTCCTCGTCCCCGATCGGGGTTTCGAGGCTGATCGGCTCCTTGGCGATCTTCATCACCTTGCGGACCTTCTCCAGCGGCATCTGCAGCTTTTCGGCCAGTTCCTCGGGCGTCGGTTCGCGGCCGATCTCGTGCAGCATCTGCCGGCCGGTGCGGACCAGCTTGTTGATCGTCTCGATCATATGCACCGGGATACGGATGGTCCGCGCCTGGTCGGCGATCGAGCGGGTGATCGCCTGACGGATCCACCAGGTGGCGTAGGTCGAGAACTTGTAGCCGCGGCGGTATTCGAACTTGTCCACCGCCTTCATCAGGCCGATGTTGCCTTCCTGGATGAGATCGAGGAACTGCAGCCCGCGGTTGGTGTATTTCTTGGCGATCGAGATCACCAGCCGCAGGTTGGCCTCGACCATTTCCTTCTTGGCCTGACGCGCCTCTTTCTCGCCCTTCTGCACCTGTTGCACGATGCGGCGGAATTCGCTGATGTCGAGGCCGACATACTGGCCCACCTGCGCCATGTCGGCGCGCAGTTCCTCGACCTTGTCGGCCGAGCGTTCGATGAACATCTGCCAGCCGCGACCGGCCTTCTGGCCCATGTCGTCCAGCCAGTTCGGGTCCAGCTCGCGGCCGCGATAGGCGTCGACGAATTCGCGGCGGTTGATCCGCGCCTGGTCGGCCAGCTTGACCATCGCGCTGTCGATCACCATCACCCGGCGGTTGATGCCATAGAGCTGGTCGATCAGCGCCTCGATCCGGTTGTTGTGCAGGTGCAGGCCGTTGACCAGATGCACGATCTCGGACCGCAGGGTCTGATAGCGCGCCTCGTCCTGCGCCGAGAAGGTGCCGTCGTCGCCCAGCGTGGCTGCGATCCGGCTGTCCTGCATCTCGGCCAGCTGGGCGTAGTTGTTGGAAATCCGCTCCAGCGTGTGCAGGACCTGATCCTTCAGCGCGGCCTCCATCGCGGCCAGCGACATATTGGTCTGGTCTTCGTCCTCGTCGTCGTCCTCGCGGGCGATCGGGTTGCCGTCGGCATCCAGTTCCGGGCCGCTGTCGCTCTCGTTCTTGTTCGCGGCGACCGACCCCGAGGAAACCAGCGACTCGGCGACATCGTCGTCGTCGCCCAGCTGGTTGCCGAAGGTCGCCTCAAGGTCGATCACATCGCGCAGCAGGATGTCCTCGGACAGAAGTTCGTCGTGCCAGATGGTGATCGCCTGGAAGGTCAGCGGGCTTTCGCAGAGCCCGGCGATCATCGTGTTGCGGCCGGCCTCGATCCGCTTGGCGATGGCGATCTCGCCCTCGCGGCTGAGCAGTTCGACCGAGCCCATCTCGCGCAGGTACATGCGCACCGGATCATCGGTGCGGTCGAGCTTCTCGGTCTGCTGGCTGGCGAGCGTGATCTCGCGCGCGTCCGATGTGGTCACCACATCGGTCGAGCCCTTGTTCTCGTCGTCCTCGGCCTCTTCATCCTCGATGATGTTGATGCCCATCTCGGAGAGCATCGACATCACATCCTCGATCTGCTCCGAACTGACCTGATCGGGAGGCAGAACCTGATTGAGCTGATCGTAGGTGATGTACCCTTTCTCGCGAGCCTCGGCGATCATCTTCTTGACCTGGGCCTGGCTCATGTCGAGCGAGATCTCTTGTTCCTGTTCCTCGGGCTTCTGGTCGTCGGTGTCCTTAGCTGCCATTCGGTGCTCCTGCAGAGGCGTGGGGCGATTCGCTCGGGTCCGAATCATTGGAATGATTCCGCGATTCGGTCACCCGTTTGCCCGGTTGTCTACCTCTATTCGTTACAAAATCCCGCCTCAACGGCCCGATTTGGAATAAGTGATCCGGCTGAGCAGGTCGTCAAAGGCGTTTCGCTCCTCGCGGCTGATTCGCGCGCCGTTCTCGCCCATGTCGTACACGGCCTTGTCCTCGCTGCCGACACTGCGCATGGCACGATCGCGCGCCTCTGCCGCCTGTCCCAGACGCCAGGTCACGGCTTCATCCGCCATACCGGTCAATTCCTCCTCGGCCTCGGCGACCTCGGCATAGAGCCCGCGCCGCGCTTCGAGTTTTGCGAGTTCCTCGGCCAGTGTCATTCGGGCCAGGTCAATATCGCCGGGTTTGCGCAGGCAGGGGCTGATTGCGACATGGCGCAAGCCATAGAGGTTTTCAAGGGCCTCCGGCCCGGCGGCGGCCGCGATTCTGTCTTTCAGTGCCTCTGTTGCATCATTGGCATGGCGCAGCAGCAGATCGCGCAGCAGCGCGTGGTCGGGATCGGCGCAGCTCATCGCCTCGATCCGGTGTTCGAATTCCGGGATCAGCTGCGGCGCCGAGATCGCGGTGGCCAGGATCACCGCCTCGCGCACCTGGGTCTCGGCGCGGTCGCCGGCGGCCACCAGCAGCGAGGATTTGGTGCTGGGCTGCGGCGGCAGCGGCGCGCCGCGCCGTCCCGGCCAGCCCTGCCCCGCGCGCGCCGCGCCGCCGCGCCGCGGACCGGCGCCGCCCTGATCCCGCGCCGCCGGCTTGCGCGACCGGAACAGCTCCCAGCGCAGGTCCTTGATCTCGGCGCCGTAATGGGCGCGGATCGACGGGTCGCGGATCGACTTGATCTTGGCCCGCAGCGCCTTGTCCAGCGCCGCCTTGCGCTCGGGGCTGTCGAACACCTTGCCCTCGGTCTCGCGCTGCCACAGCAGCCGCACCATCGGCTGCGCCTGTTCCAGCACCGCCTGCACCGCCTCCGCCCCGTCGGAGCGGATCAGGTCGTCGGGGTCCTTGCCGTCGGGCATCAGCGCGAAACGCAGCGACTTGCCCGCCTCCAGCAGCGGCAGCGCCAGGTCGATCAGCCGCATCGCCGCACCGATGCCGGCCTTGTCGCCGTCGAGCGCGATGATCGGCTCGTCGGCGATCCGCCACAGCATCTGCAGCTGGTTTTCGGTGATCGCCGTGCCCAGCGGCGCCACCGCGGCGCCGAAGCCCGCCTCGGAAAGCGCGATCACGTCCATATAACCCTCGGCGACGATCAGTTGCCGGCCCTTGCCCGCCTCGGCCCGCGCCGGGCCGTGGTTGAACAGCGACCGGCCCTTGTCGAACAGCTCGGTCTCCGGGCTGTTGAGGTATTTGGCGTTGTCGGTGGGGTCCATCGCCCGGCCGCCGAAGGCGATGGCGCG
This sequence comes from Pseudodonghicola sp., assembly GCA_050177915.1. GTDB lineage: Bacteria > Pseudomonadota > Alphaproteobacteria > Rhodobacterales > Rhodobacteraceae > Pseudodonghicola. Next base: position 7,203 of record JBFXGQ010000230.1, read on the forward strand.
GCCGCGCGCGTCGCGGATCGGGAACATGATCCGGTTGCGGAAGACGTCATAGGGCTTGCCGCCGCGGGTCGAGGGCTTGGCCAGCCCCGCGCCCATG